>NZ_JBBIAM010000038.1:0-77791 GCF_054185185.1 Bradyrhizobium sp. UFLA05-153 | reverse complement strand
GCTAACAACGGCTTGAACGGCAACGCAACCCCGGCATTTTCGCATCAACTGTGCTACGCAACATCCCAGTTAATTCCGTGCGGCGCCATTCATCGTGCTGAACATTAAAAACCTCTCCAAAAGCTTCTCCTCGGCCGGCGAGCCGGTCCATGTGCTGCGCGGCGTCGATCTCGACGTGCGCCCCGGCGAGCGCGTTGCGCTGACCGGCGAATCCGGCAGCGGCAAGAGCACGCTGCTGCACCTGATCGCGGGGCTGGATGCCGCCGACGGCGGCACGATCATGCTCGAAAGCGCCGATGTGACGGCGCTGCCGGATGCAGGACGGGCGGCGCTGCGGCGCAACCGGCTGGGGCTGGTCTTCCAGCAGTTCAACCTGATCCCGAGCCTGTCGGTCGAGGACAACCTTTCATTTCAGGCGCGGATCGCCGGCCGGCACGATGCCGCCTGGCACGGCGAGCTGATCGAGCGTCTCGGGCTCCGCAAGCTCTTGAGGCGCTACCCCGAGCAACTCTCGGGCGGCCAGCAGCAGCGGGTCGCGATTGGCCGGGCGCTCGCGATCAAGCCATCACTTCTGCTCGCGGACGAGCCGACCGGCAATCTCGACGAGGCGACCGCCGACGACGTGCTGGCCCTGACGCGCGATCTCGTGGCGCGCACAGGCTGCGGCTTTCTGATGGTAACGCACAGCTTGCATCTGGCCGGCACGCTCGACCGCCACGTCACGCTGCATGCGGGGCGGATCACATGAGGCGCGCGCTCTGGATCCTGGCCGTGCTGCTGAGCCACTGGCGGCGGCATCCGATGCAGCTCGCGACGCTGCTGATCGGCTTGATCGCGGCGACCGCGCTGTGGAGCGGTGTGCAGGCGATCAACCAGCAGGCGCGCAACGCCTATGACCGTGCGGCGGCGACGTTCGGCGGCGTGCGCACGGCGATGCTGGTTGCGCCCGATGCCGCGACGTTCTCGCAGGACCTGTTCGTCGCGCTCAGCCGCGCCGGCTGGCCGGTCTCGCCGGTCGTGGAGGGCCGCGTCCAGATCAACGGGCGCTCGTTCCGCCTGCTCGGCATCGAGCCGGTGACGCTGCCGGGCGAGGTCGGCAACGCGCCGCGACTCGGTGCGTCGGACTTGCGCGCTTTCGTCGCCCCACCCGGCCAGACGCTGGTCGCCCCGGAGACGCTCGCCGATCTCGACGCGGCGGAGGGCGCGGCGCCGCTGATCAGCAGCGGCGCAAAACTGCCGCCACTGCATGCGCAGCCGCAGCTCGTGCCCGACGTGCTGGTGGTCGATATCGGCGTCGCGCAGCGGCTGCTTGGCAAGCAAGGCCAGCTCTCGCGGCTGCTGATCGGCAAGGCCAAGGGCAAACCTGCGCCGCTCGCGAGCGTGGTCGGCGACCGCTTGCAACTGATAGAGCCGACCGCGGAGACCGAGCTCGAACGCCTCACCGACAGCTTTCATCTCAACCTCACCGCCTTTGGCCTGCTCTCGTTCTTCGTCGGGCTCTTCATCGTCAATTCCGCCGTCGGCCTTGCCTTCGAGCAGCGATTGCCGATGCTGCGCACGTTGCGTGCCTGCGGCGCTTCTGCACGCATGCTCAACAGCGTGCTGGTGCTCGAGCTGGTGGTGCTGGCGCTCGCCGCGGGACTCGTGGGACTGGTGTGCGGCTATGTCATTGCGGCGGCGCTGCTGCCGGATGTCGTGGCATCGCTGCGCGGGCTCTATGGCGCGCAGATCCCGGGCCAGCTATCGCTGCGCGGCGAATGGTGGCTAGCCGGCATCGGCATCAGCATCGCCGGCGCGCTGATCGCGGCGGCAATGAGCCTGATCAAGGCGATGCGTCTGCCTTTGCTTGCGACCGCGCAGCCACAGGCCTGGCAACAGGCGCAGCGGCGCTGGCTGATCCTGCAAAGCGCGGCTGCGCTCGCCGTGTTTGCGGTCGCACTGCTGTTGCTGCGCTATGGCGATTCGTTGATCGCTGGCTTTGGCGTGCTCGCCGCGTTGATGCTGGGCGCGGCGCTGATCCTCCCAGCGCTGCTGGAGATCATCCTCTCGATCGGCCAGCGCCGCGCGCGCCGTCCGCTTGCGCTGTGGTTCTGGGCCGACAGCCGGCAGCAGCTCTCCGGGTTGTCGCTGGCGCTGATGGCGCTGCTGCTCGCGCTCGCCGTCAATGTCGGCGTCTCCACCATGGTGGAAACGTTCAGCCGCACCTTCATCAGCTGGCTGAACGGGCGGCTCGCCGCCGACGTCTATATCAGCGCGCCCGATAATGCGAAGGCGGTTGCGATCCGGAGCTGGCTGCGCGAGCGCAGCGAGGTGCAGGCGATTTTGAGCGGCGGGCGGGCGGAGACGCAACTGGAGGGACAACCCGTGGAGCTGCTCGGCCTGCCCGACCACGCGCTCTATCGCGAGCGCTGGCCGCTGCTTGAAGCCGCGCCGCGCGCCTGGGCGCAGCTCGTGCCGGGTGATGCCGCCTTCGTCAGCGAGCAATTGAGCCGGCGGTTGAACCTGCGCGTCGGCGACGTCATCGAGATCCCCGCGCCGGGCGGCAGCTGGGTGCTCGACATCGCCGGCATCTATGCCGATTACGGCAATCCCAAGGGACAGCTCGCCGTGAATGTCGCAGCGCTGATCCGGCGCTTTCCGCAGACGCCGCAGACGCGGATCGGACTCATCGTTCCCCGAGACAAGATTCCCGGCCTGATCACGGCGTTGCAGAGGCAGTTTGCCCTCGACGACCGCAGCGTCGCCGACCAGGCAACGGTGAAGGCGGAATCGATCCGTATCTTCAACCGCACTTTCGCGGTGACGGGAGCACTGAACGCCTTCACCCTCGGCGTCGCCGGCATCGCGCTGCTGACCAGCCTGCTGACGCTTGCCAATTCCCGCCTGCCGCAGCTCGCGCCGCTCTGGGCGATCGGCCTCACGCGGTCGCGCCTTGCTGCGATCGAACTGACCAAGACGCTGGCGGTCGCGCTGTTCACGGCGCTGCTGGCATTACCGCTGGGACTCATCGTGGCCTGGTGCCTGATCGCTATCGTCAACGTGAAAGCGTTCGGCTGGCGCCTGCCGTTCCACGTGTTTCCGCTGCAACTGGTCGAGCTGGTCGCGGTGGCGCTGCTCGCCTCGCTGCTGGCCGCCTTGCTGCCGGTGGCGCGGCTCGCGCGGATGCAGCCGGCAAATTTGGTGAAGGTGTTCGCCAATGAGCGCTGACAGACTATCGCGCCGCGCATTTGCCGGTGGCCTTGCCGCGCTGACGTTTTCGCGCTGCGCGTTCGCACAAGGCTATGCCGGCCTCGGCGAGACCGCGGACGGCTTTGCACAGGTGACGCCTGGAAAGGCGTTTTCGTTCCCCGCCGACCACGGGCCGCATCCGGATTTCCGTATCGAGTGGTGGTACCTCACGGCGAATCTGATCGATGCCAGTGGCGCGGCTTGTGGCCTGCAATGGACGCTGTTTCGCCAGGCCACTGAGGCCGGGCCGCAGCGCGAGGGGTGGGCCAATCAGCAGCTCTGGATGGGACACGCCGCAGTGACCCGCGCCGACACCCACCGCTTCAACGAGCTGTTCGCCCGCGGCGGCGTCGGGCAGGCAGGCGTGGACGCAAAGCCGTTCGCGGCCTGGATCAACGACTGGGAGATGAAGGGCGCTGAGGGCACCGATGATCGCGTGCTGTCGCCGCTGACGCTGAAGGCGTCAGGCACCGATTTCAGCTATGCGCTGACGCTTCAAGCCGATCGTCCGGTGGTGCTGCAAGGCGATGCCGGCTTCAGCCGCAAATCCGAGCGCGGCCAGGCGTCGTATTACTACAGCCAGCCGTTTTTCCGCGCGCGCGGCAGTCTCGTCATCGACGACAAGCCGATCGACGTGTCGGGGCAAGCCTGGATGGACCGCGAATGGAGCAGCCAGCCGCTCGGCGCCGACCAGACCGGCTGGGACTGGCTCTCGCTGCATCTCTCATCGGGCGACAAGCTGATGCTGTACCGCCTGCGGCAGAAGGACGGCAAGGACGATCCGTTCGGCAACTGGATATCGCCCGACGGCCGCACTCAGCAGATCTTCGCCGCCGACATCCAGATGACACCGAAAGGATGGGCGGAGGTCGCGGGGCGCAAACTGCCGGTGGAATGGCAGATCGCGATCCCCTCGCGGTCGTTCACGATTACCTGCAAGCCGCTCAACCCCACCGCCTGGATGGGCACCGGCTTTTCCTATTGGGAGGGCCCGATCAGCTTCTCCGGCAGCCATGACGGCGTTGGCTATCTCGAGCTGACGGGCTATTGAGCGTCGGCCAATTTGAGGGGACCCCAGCGATGTATCATCTCACCGCGCTCATCACGCTGCTGGCCGTGGCGTTCTGCTTCTTTACGGGCATCAACGTCGCGCGGTCACGTGCCAGGACCGGCGTCAAGGTGCCGGCTATGTCGGGCCATCCCGACTTCGAGCGCGCCTTCCGCATCCAGATGAACACGCTGGAATGGATGCCGATCTTCCTGCCGTCTCTCTGGCTGTTCGCGATCTACATCAGTGACGCCATCGCGGCTGCAATCGGCGCGGTCTGGATCGTAGGTCGCATCGTCTATTTCATCGGCTATTCGAAGGAAGCCGCCAAGCGCGGCCCGGGATTTGCCATCCAGGCCTTCGCCAGCATCGCGCTGTGGGTGGGCGCGCTGGTCGCGGTGGTTTGGCGGCTGGGGCATTGAAGGAGAGCGGCGGCAACGATCACAGCCGTCGTCCCGGACAAGCGCAGCGAAGCGGAGCGCCGATCCGGGACGACACCAGGAATGCGGCGCTGGCGCTGCCTCACTTCGTCAGCGGGCAGCCGCTCTCCTTGACGGTGAAGAAGGCCTTGTCGCCGGGGACGGTTGCGAGCAGCTTGTAGTAGTCAAAGGGCCGCTTCGATTCCGAGGGCTTCTTGACCTCGAACAGGTACATATCGTGGACCATGCGGCCGTTCTCCAAGACCTTGCCTTGCGCGAAGGCATCGTCGACCGGAAGCTCCTTCAGCTTCTTGGCGACCGCGTCGGGATCCTTGGTGCCGGCGGCCTTGACCGCCTTCAGATAGCTCAGCGTCGCCGAATAGGTGCCGGCGTGGATCATGCTCGGCATCCGCCCGGTGCGCTTGAAGAAGCGTTCGCCGAGATCGCGCGTCTTGTCGTTGAGATCCCAGTAATAGCCTTCCGTGAGCACGAGGCCTTGCGCGGCCTGCAAGCCGAGGCCGTTGACCTCGGCGAGCGTCATCAAGAGGCCGGCGAGCTTCTGGCCGCCGGTGACGATGCCGAACTCGGCGGCCTGCTTGATCGAGTTGCTTGTGTCGAGGCCCGCATTTGCAAGGCCGACGATCTTGGCCTTGGAGCTCTGCGCCTGGAGCAGGAAGGAGGAGAAGTCCGACGAGTTGAGGGGCACGCGGACCGAGCCGACCACCTTGCCGCCATTGGCAGTGACGATCTCGCTGGTGTCCTTTTCCAGCGCATAGCCGAAGGCATAGTCGGCGGTGAGGAAGAACCAGGTATCGCCGCCGGCCTTGGTCAGCGCGCCGCCGGTGCCGACCGCGAGCGCGCGGGTGTCATAGGCCCAGTGGAAGCCATAGGGCTGGCAGGCATCGCCGGTGAGGCGCGACGTCGCAGCACCCACGACGATGTCGATCTTCTTCTTTTCCTTGGAGAGCTCATGGATCGCGAGCGCGACCGAGGAGGTCGTCAGCTCCGTGACCATGTCGACGTTTTCGACGTCGTACCAGCGCCGCGCGATGGAGGTGGCGAGATCCGGCTTGTTCTGGTGATCGGCGGTAACGAGTTCGATCTTGTGCCCCAGCACCTCGCCGCCAAAATCCTCGATCGCCATTTTTGCGGCTTCGACCGACCATTTGCCGCCGTAATCGGCGTAAACGCCGGACTGGTCGTTGAGGATGCCGATCTTGACGCCTTGATTGGCGTTTTGCGCGGTCGCCGGCGCCGCCAGCAACACGGACACGGCAGCGGCGGCCAAAAGTGCTGATTTCATATTTTAACTCCCAGCAGTTTTCTGTTTTGAAATCGCGCGGATACTAGTGAAGAACTCGGGCCCTGCCCATCCTCTTCGGCCTCAGCCGTTAGTATGGGCGCGGGGTCCATAACCACAGGAAGGAATTTGGCGAAGACCGGCAATCACGATCTCCCGCCACAACTACTCCCTGTGGTTATGGCCTTCGCCGGGGGGACACCGAGGTTGTGGATGTGGCGGTGGCCACAATGACCAATCATCCTCACGCCGCGGCAGCCTGTTTCTTCCCGCGTCCGTCCGCGAGGTTGCGCACGATCATGTAGAAGATCGGGGTGAAGACGAGACCGAACAGCGTGACGCCGAGCATGCCGAAGAACACGGCGACGCCGACGGCTTGCCGCATCTCCGAGCCCGAGCCGGTCGAGACCACGAGCGGCAGCACGCCGAGGATGAAGGCGAAGGACGTCATCAGGATCGGCCGCAGGCGCAGGCGGCAGGCTTCGATCACGGCTTCCAGCCGCGGCTTGCCTTCGAGCTCGATGTCGCGGGCGAACTCGACGATCAGGATGGCGTTTTTGGCGGCAAGCCCCACCAGCACCACGAAGCCGATTTGCGTGAGGATGTTGACGTCCTGCCCCATGATGCGCACGCCGATGGTAGCAGCGAGCAGACACATCGGCACGATCAGGATCACCGCGAACGGCAACGACCAGCTGCCGTACTGCGCGGCAAGCACGAGATAGACGAACAGCACGCAGATCGGGAACACATAAAGACCGGCATTGCCGCCGGTGACCTGCTGATAGGACAGGTCCGTCCATTCGAAGGAGAAGCCGCTCGGCAAGGTCTCGTCCGCGAGCTTCTTGATGGCGTTGAGCGCGGTGGTCGAGCTCGTGCCCGGCGCCGGCTCGCCCTGCAATTCGGACGCCGCATAGAGATTGTAGCGCGCGACGCGATCGGGTCCGGAGGCGTCGCGGAAATCGACCACGCTGCCGAGCATCACCATGTCGCCGGACGCATTGCGCGTGCGCAGCCGCGCGAGATCGCTGGTTTCTTTCCGGAACGGCTGGTCGGCCTGCGCCGTGACATGATAGGTGCGGCCGAACAGGTTGAAGTCGTTGACATAGGTCGACCCGAAATAGGTCTGGATCGTGTCGTTGATGTTGGCGATGGGAACGCCGAGCTTCTGCGCCTTGGTGCGGTCGATGTCGACGAAGAGCTGCGGCGTGTTGGCCGTGAACGGCGAGAACACCGAGGTGAGATTGGGGGATTTGCGCGCAGCGGCGACCAGCTCGTCAGTGGCCGCCGCGAGCATTTCCGGTCCGCGGCCCTGCCGGTCCTGGACGCGGATGGTGAAGCCGCCGCCGGTGCCGATGCCGGGCACGGCCGGCGGCGGAATGACGATGATGAAGGCGCCTTCGATCTTCGAGAGGCGCTTGCGCAGCTCGGCGGTGATGACGCCAGCCGTGAGCCCCTTCTTCAGGCGCACCTCCGGCTCGTCGAATACCGGAAACAGCGCGGCGGCGTTGCCCTGCTGCGTACGCGTGGCGCCGGAGAAGCCGGCGAAGACGGCGACGCGGATGATGCCCGGCGTATCGAGTGCGATGCCCTCGATCTCGTGCACGATCTCGGTGGTGCGCGCCAGCGACGCCGCGCCCGGCAATTGCGCCGAGATGATGACGTAGCCGCGATCCTGCGCCGGAATGAAGCCCTGCGGCGTGGTAAAGATCAGCCAGCCGGCGCTGCCGATCAGCGCGACGTAGACCAGCAACATCACCACCGAATGCCGGATGACGAAATTGGCGATACCGGCATAGCCGTGTGACAGACGGTCGAACACACGGTTAAAGACGCCGGTGAAAGCTCCCCAGCCGCGTGCAATGACATTCCAGCGCGCCGGCGGCCGCTTCTCTTCATGCGGAGTAAGGATCAGCGAGGCCAGAGCCGGCGAGAGTGTCAGCGAGCAGAAGCAGGAGATCGCGGTCGCCACCGCAATGGTAACGGCGAATTGCTGGAAGAACTGCCCGGAGATGCCTCCCAGGAACGCTGTCGGCACGAACACGGCGCACAGCACCAGCGCGATCGAGACCAGCGCGCCGCCGACCTCCTCCATGGTCTTCAGCGCGGCATCACGCCGGCTGAGGCCATGCTCGAGGTGCCGCTCGACATTCTCGACCACCACGATGGCGTCGTCGACCACGATGCCGACGGCGAGCACGAGACCGAACAGCGTGAGGTTATTGATGGAGAAGCCGAGCGCCGCCATCACCGCAAAGGTGCCGACCAGCGAGACCGGGATGGCGATGATCGGAATGATCGCCGGCCGCCAGCCTTGCAGGAAGACCAGCACCACGATGACCACCAGCAGCATGGCCTCGTAGATGGTCTTGATCAGCTCGTGGACAGATTGGGCGATGAACTCGGTCGGGTTGTAGCCGATATTGTAGTCGAGCCCTTTCGGGAAGCTCTGCTTGAGCTTCACCATGGTGTCGGAAATGTTCTTCGCGGTCGCCAGCGCGTTGGATCCTGGCCGCTGCGTCACCAACATGCCGACGGCCGATTTGCGCAGCAGGAAGCTGTTGGTGGAGTAGGACAGCGCGCCGAGCTCGATGCGGGCGACGTCGCGCAGGCGCACGGTGCGGCCGTCGGAACCGGCCTTGATCAGGATGTCCTCGAACTGCTTCGGATCCTTCAGGCGCCCGGTGAAGGTGAGGTTCGGCTGGAAGGCACGGTCCGCGATCGGCGGTTCCGCGATCTGGCCGCCCGCGATCTGCACGTTTTGCGACCGGATCGCCGCAAGCACTTCGGTCGAGGTCAGCCCGAGATTGGCGATGCGGTCCGGATCGAGCCACAGCCGCATCGAATAGTCGCGCGCGCCAAAGATCTGGATGTCGCCGACGCCGTCGAGCCGCAGCAGCTGGTCGCGGACCTGGAGCAGCGCGTAGTTGGAGATGTAGAGCTGGTCGAACGTGTCGTCAGGCGACAGCATGAACACAACCATCAGGATGTCGGGCGAGTTCTTGCGCGTGGTGACGCCGTTGCGCTGGACTTCCTCAGGCAGACGCGGCTGCGCGATCGCGACGCGGTTCTGCACCAGCACCTGGGCCTTGTCGAGATCGGTGCCGAGCTTGAAGGTGACGGTGATGGTGAGCTGGCCGTTCGAGGTCGCCTGGCTGTAGAGATATAGCATGTCCTCGACGCCGTTGATCTCCTGCTCGATGGGAGCGGCGACCGTGTCGGACACGGTCTGCGCGGAGGCGCCGGGATATTGCGTGGTCACCACCACCGTCGGCGGCACGACTTGCGGATATTCGGAGACCGGCAGCGTGGTGTAGGCGAGCGCGCCGACGATCAGGAGCACGATCGACAGCACCATCGCCAGGATGGGCTGGTTGATGGAGAGGCGGCCGAGGTTCATGACTTGCTACCCGCCGGCGCTTGCGCTTGATGCGGGTTGACCTTGGCGCCGACGCGGGCGCGCTGGATGCCGTCGACGATCACGCGGTCATCCGCCTTCAGCCCTTCGCGGATCACGCGCAGCCCTTCATCGAGCGGACCGAGCGTCACGGGACGCGCCTCGACGGTATCATCAGGCTTGACCACGAAGACGATCTTGCGGGACTGATCGGTCGCCACCGCGACGTCCGGAATCAGCAGCGCCTCGTAGGGCGCGCTGCCGATCAGCCTCACGCGGCCGAACTGCCCGGGCAGGATCGAGAGATCGGTGTTCTTGATGACAGCGCGGCTGCGCAGCGTGCCGGTGGAGGCGTCGAGGCGGTTGTCGAGGAAATTGATGGTGCCGTCATGCGACGGCTTGGTCTCGCCGGCGAGTGTCACCTGCACCGGGTTCGGCGTATCACGCGAGCTCGGGCGCTTTCCTTCGAACCACAGCTTGCTGTATTTGATGAAGCTCGTCTCATCCATGTCGAAATAGACGTAGATCGGATCCAGCGTCACTATCGAGGTGAGCAGCGTCGAGGAGCCGGCGTCACTGCCTTGCACCAGATTGCCGGGGCTGACGAGATGGCGGCTGACGCGGCCGGTGATCGGCGCCACCACATGGGTGAATTCGATATTGAGCTTGGCGGCCTTGAGCGAGCCTTCCGCCTGCGTCTCGGCGGCGTGCGCGGCCTGGAGGGCCTGGCGGCGCTGATCGACGACCTGCTCGGAGACCGCGCTGGTCTGGACCAGATTGAGGCCGCGGTCGAGCTCGCGCTTGGCCAGCTCGACTTTTGCGCGCGCGTCCGCGAGCTGACCGTCCGCCTGTTCCGCCACCGCCTCGAACGGGCGCGGGTCGATGACGTAGAGCAGATCGCCCTGGTGCACGATGGCACCGTCCTGGAATTCGACCGAATTGACGTAGCCGCCGACGCGCGGACGCACCTGCACCTCTTCGACCGCATCGAAGCGGCCGGTGTATTCATCCCAATCGGTCACGGTGCGTTTGACCGGCTGGGCGACGGTGACGGAAGGCGCCGGCGGGGCTGCCGCCTGCGAGGCCGGCTTGTCACAGCCGGCGAGGAGGCCGGCAATCGTCAGCGCCAGAACCGCGAGGAAGGGATGCGGCGCGGATTGCCGTCGGACTGGATGCTGCCTCGGGTACGGCTCGCTCATGTCTTGCCCCTTCCTGGTGGCTGCGGCAGCAAACAGGGTAGCTACTTACCCGCAGGCGGCACAAGATGGGTTTCAATAATGAACTCTTCAAGACGAAGGAGAGGGCAATCCTGGGGGATACCCTAGCCGGATGGCGGGTTGCGCGGAGATAGTCGGTCGCGCAGCCGGCAATTGGGTGGCCGAACGCGAATGGACTTATTCACCGGGCTCATGAATGCGAGGCGGTTGCTTCGCCTCTCCCCGCCTGCGGGGAGAGGGTAAGAGAGAGAGAGAGAGACAGCGTCTTCGCGCATGACGGGCGCCGGCGGCTCGGCTAGATTAATCGTACAAAAACAAGACGAATTGTCCGGGAGGACAGGCGTGCATCAAGGGCGTGTCGTTTTCGGCGCGATCGAGGAGGTCGTGTTCGGCCATCCGGCCGCGGGCGCCATTCTGGCGCAAATGGGTCGTTTGGGGTCGAACCGCGCCTTCCTGATGGTCTCGGGTACGCTCAACCGACAGACCGACGAAATCCAGAAAATCAAGCAGGCGCTGGGTGCGCGCTGCGCGGGGGTGTTCGACGCCATGCCGGCGCACACGCCGCGCGAGGCGGTGGTCGCAGCCGCAAAAGCAGCACGCAATGCCAACGCGGACCTGATCGTCACCGTCGGCGGTGGCTCGATCACCGACGGCGCCAAGGCGGTGCAGCTCTGCCTCGCCAACGATATCGACAGCACCGATGGCATCGAACGCATCCGCGTCCACAAGGGCGTCGCACCCGAGATGAATGCCCCATTGGTGCGCCAGATCAGCGTGCCCACCACCATCGCCGGCGGCGAGTTCAGCGCTATCGCGGGGGTCACCGACCGCAGCACCCATGTGAAGCAGATGCTGCGCCATCCGCTGATGGTGCCGCGCGCAACGATCCTTGATCCTGCGATCACCGTGCACACGCCGGAATGGCTGTTCCTCTCGACCGGCATCCGTGCTGTCGACCATTGCGTCGAGGCGATCTGCTCGGGCGAGACACATCCTTATGCCGACGCGCAATCGGTAAAGGGTCTTGCGATGCTCGCCGATGCGCTACCGCGGGTGAAGGCCAACCCTTCAGATCTCGACGCACGGATGAATGCGCAGCTCGGCACCTGGCTGTCGATGGGCGCGCTTGCGGCCGGCGTTCCCATGGGCGCGAGCCATGGCATCGGCTATGTGCTGGGCGCGGCCTTCGACGTGCCGCACGGCTATACCTCCTGCATCATGCTGCCGGCGGTGATGCGCTGGAACGAGCGTGAAAATGCCGACCGCCAGATGATCGTCGCGGCCGCGATGGGCTTCCCCGGCAAGGATGCCGCCGACGTGCTCGATGCCTTCATCCGCTCGCTCGGCATGCCGCGCAGTCTCGCTGAGATGCGCGTCTCGCCAGAGCATTTCGACGCCATCGCCGAGCAGGCGATGCGCACGCCCTGGGTGCCGCGCAACCCGCGCAAGATCGACGGCCCGGCGCAGGTGCGCGAAATCCTGCTTCTCGCCGCATAACGCAACCCGGAGGACCGATGTACACAGGTACGCATGCCCGTCTGCGCCCGCTGCAGCCCGCCTTCATCATGGCCGGCACGGGCGAGACCGTCACCTATCGCGAGCTCGATGCGCGCAGCAACCGGCTGGCGCATCTGTTTCGCAAGCAGGGCTTGAGGCGGCTCGACCACTATTCGATCTTCATGGAGAACAATTCGCGCTATCTCGAAGCCTGCGGCGCGGGCGAGCGGTCCGGGCTCTACTATACCTGCGTCAACTCGTTCCTCACGTCGGCCGAGCTCGCCTACATCCTGACCAACAGCCAGTCGCGTATCCTGATCACCTCGGTTGCAAAGCTCGACATCGCGCGCGAAGCGCTGAAGGAATGTCCGAAAGTCGAGCTCTGCGTCGTCGTCGATGGGACCGGTGAGAGCGACCGTATCGTTGGGCTGGAGCAGGCGACGACAGGCCTGCCGAAGACGCCGATCGCCGACGAATGGCTGGGCACGGCGATGCTCTATTCGTCAGGCACGACGGGACGGCCGAAGGGCATCTTGCGGCCGCTGTCGGAGCAGCCGCCGCGGCACAACATGCCGCTGTTCGATTTCCTCACGAAACTTTGGCACTACCGCGAGGGCATGGTCTATCTGTCGCCGGCGCCGCTCTATCACTCGGCTCCGCAGGCCGCGGTCAATCTGACGATCCGCATGGGCGGCACCGTGATCATCATGGAGAGCTTTGACCCCGAGCGTTACCTCCAGCTCGTGGAGCAATGGGGCATCACCCATACCCAGCTCGTGCCGACGATGTTCTCGCGCATGCTGAAGCTGCCGGAGGAGGTGCGCGCCCGCCACGACCTGTCCTCGCTCGAGATCGCGATCCATGCCGCCGCGCCCTGCCCGGCGCTGGTGAAGGAGGACATCATCAAATGGTGGGGGCCGATCATTCACGAATATTACGGCGCGACCGAAGGTCTCGGCTTCACCGCCTGCAACACCGAGGAATGGCTCGCCCATCGCGGCACCGTCGGCAAGGTGCTTTTCGGCGACCTGCACATTCTCGACGAGAACATGAAGGAGTGCCCGATCGGCACTGCGGGCACGGTGTGGTTCAAGACCGCCTCGGCGTTCGAATATTTCAATGATCCGGAGAAGACAAAGGAAGCGCGCTCGGCCGATGGCAGCATGAGCACGGTCGGCGACGTCGGCTATGTCGACGCAGACCGCTTCCTCTATCTCACCGACCGCGCCACCTTCATGATCATCTCGGGCGGCGTGAACATCTATCCGCAGGAATGCGAGAATCTGCTGATCACGCATCCGAAGGTCGCCGATGCTGCGGTGTTCGGCGTGCCCAATACCGATCTCGGTGAAGAGGTGAAGGCGGTGGTGCAGCCGATGGCGGGCGTGGTGCCGGGGCCCGGGCTCGCCGAGGAGCTGATCGCGTTCTGCGGGGCGTCGCTGTCGCGGCAAAAGGTGCCGCGCTCGGTCGATTTCGAAAAGGAATTGCCGCGCCTGCCGACGGGGAAACTGTACAAGCGCCTGCTGCGGGACCGCTATTGGGGGAACAAGACGTCGCGGATTGTGTGACGGCTCTCGCGCCTACGCGAGTAGGTGAGATTGATGCAAGCGCGCGCCAACATCTCGGTGTCGTCCCGGCGAAGGCCGGGACCCATACCCCCAGGGAGAAGTTGTAGCGCGAGTTGGCAACCACGAGTCTTCGCCAGACTTGATCCTGTGGCTATGGGTCCCGGATCTGCGCTCGCTCTGCTCGCTTGTCCGGGACGACGGCGGGGTTTGGGGCGACCGGCAATCTCACCCCAACATCTGCGTATCGCCGCAGATCGAGATCGCCTGGCCGGAGACGGTGCGGCCGCGAGGGCTCGCCATGAACAAAATCTGGTCGGCGATCTGCTCCGGCGTCACGTAGTCCTTGATCGAGGTGTAGGAGAATGCGATGCGCTCCATCTCGGCGTAGGAGATGCCACGCTGCTGTGCCTTCGCTTCCAGCACGCGGCGCTGGCGTTCGCCGGCGACGAGACCGGGCAAAATGGCGTTGACGCGGATCTTGTCGGGGCCGAGCTCGATCGCCAGCGACTTGGTCAGGCCGATGACGCCCCATTTCGCCGCCGCATAAGGCGTGCGCATAGCGAAGCCAACCTTCCCCGCAGCGGACGAGATGTTGACGATCGAAGCGTTCTTGCTCTCGCGCAGCAGCGGCACCGCGAGCCGCGTGCAGTTGAACTGGCCGGTGAGGCAGACCTCGACGCAGCGGTCCCAGTCCTCCGGGTTCATCTCCTCGACCTTCGCGGTCGGGCCGGCGATGCCGGCGTTGTTGACGAGCACGTCCAGCCCGCCGAGCGCGCGGACCGCCTCGTCAAACATCGTCTTCACGGCGGTGCGATCAGAGACGTCGCATTGCGAGCGCGTGATGGCGGGATCGCTGTTCGCAAGCGCGGCAAGCGCCATCTCGTCGACATCGCAGACATGCACCTTTGCGCCCTCGGCAATGAAGCGGCGGGCGATTGCAAGCCCTATGCCGCCCGCTCCCGCGGTCACCAATACGCGCAACCCCTTGATGTCGAGATCCATGATGGCTCCGATCGTGCCTTGATGCTAAGCGTGACGGTAGATCACAGCCGCCTCGGAGTTGCAAACCCATGGTTAGCAAAGTATTGGCCCGCAAAGTCATCATCACCTGCGCCGTCACCGGCGCGATCCACACGCCGTCGATGTCCCCTGCCCTGCCGGTGACGCCGCAGGAGATCGCGGACGCGGCGGTGGAGGCCGCCGAAGCGGGCGCGGCGATCGTGCACCTGCACGCGCGCAACCCCGAAACCGGCCAGCCGGATCAATCGCCGGAGGCCTTTGCGCCGTTCCTCAAGATCATCAAGCAGCGTTCCAACGCCGTGATCAACCTCACCACGGGCGGCTCGCCGACCATGACGGTGGACGAGCGCGTGCGGCCGGCCGCGGTGTACAAGCCCGAGGTGGCCTCGCTGAACATGGGCTCGATGAATTTCGGCTTCTTCGGCATGCTCAACCGTTTCAGGACCTTCAAGCATGATTGGGAACGCAAGCATGTCGAGAACAAGGACATCGTGTTCCGCAACACCTTCCAGGACATCGAGTTCGTGCTGAAGACCCTGTCGGAGACCGGAACCCGCTTCGAGTTCGAATGCTACGACACAGCGCACCTTTATAATCTCCAGTACTTCCTCGATCAGGGCCTGGTGAAGCCGCCGCTGTTCGTGCAGACCGTGTTCGGCCTGCAAGGCGGCATCGGACCGCACCCCGAGGACGTGCTGCACATGAAACGCACCGCGGAGCGGCTATTCGGCGACAAGTTCATCTGGTCGGTGCTGGGCGCCGGGCGGCATCAGCTTCCGATCGCGGCGATGGCCGCCGCAATGGGCGGCAATATCCGCGTCGGCCTGGAAGACTCGCTCTGGGCCGCGCCGGGCCGCATGGCCTCGTCGAACGCCGAGCAGGTGCGTCTCGCCCGGAAGATCATCGAGGGCCTCGGCCTCGAGGTCGCCAGCTCCGACGAGGCGCGCGAGATGCTGCATCTGAAGGGCGGCGACACGCTGCAGGTGTAGTCCACCGCTCTCCGGATTTTGATTTCGCTAGGATGTCGTCGTCCGTCGTCCCCGCGACCGCGATCCTGTATGCTCAGCAGGCATTGACAGGAGCCCCCATGCTCGCCGCGTTTCTCTTCGTTGCCGGCCTTCTTGCCATCTTGATCCTCTGCGGGCGCTGCACTGCGAAATTCGCGGCGG
Source organism: Bradyrhizobium sp. UFLA05-153 (assembly GCF_054185185.1). NCBI lineage: Bacteria > Pseudomonadati > Pseudomonadota > Alphaproteobacteria > Hyphomicrobiales > Nitrobacteraceae > Bradyrhizobium > Bradyrhizobium sp. UFLA05-153. The sequence continues at coordinate 61,928 of NZ_JBBIAM010000038.1, read as the reverse complement.
AGAAGGGACGTTCGCGGAGTGTCTGGTTCGTCCTGGGCGCCCTGTTCTTTCCGTTGCCCTCGATCGTCCTGGCGCTGCTGCCACCCCGCGCGCAGGCGCAACGCTAAAGACGATCTGGTTCCAATCGAAATGATGACATCAGCTTCTCTCACATTGTGAGAGAGGGGCGTGCGGCTTTACGTCATCCGAATTGTCAAGGCCGCAACGGGCCTTGGCCGTTGCCTGGCCTCGCGCGCATGGCTATCGTCGCGATCAAACAGGCCGCACAAGGCCTTGAGGCTCGAGGGAGAGAAGCATGCGGAGCGTGAGGGCGCTCGCCGCGATGGCGGCGCTATCGGTGCTGACGGTCTCAACCACCACGCTCGCCGATGAGGGCAAGCAAGGCGGCATCTTGCGGATGTACCACCGCGACAGCCCCGCAAATGCTTCGATTCACGAAGGCGCGACCTATTCGGTCAACATTCCCTTCATGCCCGTCTTCAACAATCTCGTCATCTACAAGCAGGACGAGCCGCAGAACAGGATGGACGACATCGTCCCCGAGCTCGCCGAAAGCTGGGCCTGGGTCAATGACAACAAGACGCTGACCTTCAAGCTGCGCCAGGGCGTGAAATGGCACGACGGCAAGCCGTTCACCTCGGCCGACGTCAAATGCACCTTCGACATGCTGATGGGCAAGTTGCAGCAAAAGTTCCGGCAGAACCCGCGCAAGGCCTGGTACAATGAGGTCAATGACATCTCGACGAATGGCGATTTCGAGGTCTCGTTCAATCTGAAGCGGCCGCAGCCCTCGCTGCTGGCGCTTCTCGCCTCGGGCTATACGCCGGTTTATCCCTGCCACGTCTCGCCCGGCGACATGCGCACGCATCCAATCGGCACCGGTCCCTTCAAGTTCGTCGAGTTCAAGGCCAATGAATCGATCAAGCTGACCCGCAATCCCGACTACTGGAAGAAGAGCCGGCCCTATCTCGACGGCATCGAGTTCACCATCATTCCGAACCGCTCGACTGCGATCCTCGCCTTCGTCGCCGGAAAGTTCGACATGACGTTTCCGACCGAGGTGACGATCCCGCTGGTGAAGGACGTCAAGTCGCAGGCACCGAGCGCGATCTGCGAGATCGCGCCGACCAACGTCTCGACCAACATCATCGTCAATTCGTCGGCGCCGCCGTTCGACAATGTCGACATCCGCCGCGCCATGGCGCTGGCGCTCGACCGCAAGGCGTTCATCTCGATCATGTTCGAGGGCCAGGGTGACATCGGCGGCACCATGCTGCCGCCGCCGAACGGCCTGTGGGGGCTGCCCAAGGAGATGCTGGAGACCATTCCAGGCTACGGCCCGGACGTGAGCGCCAACCGCGAGGAGGCGAAGAAGCTGATGCAGAAGGCGGGCTATGGGCCGGATAAGCATCTCGCCGTGAAGGTCTCCACGCGCAACATTCCGGTCTATCGCGACCCCGCGGTGATCCTGATCGACCAGCTCAAGAGCATCTATATCGACGGCGAGCTCGATGTGGTGGAGACCGCGAACTGGTTCCCCAAGGTCGCGCGGAAGGACTACATGATCGGACTCAACCTCACCGGCAATGCGGTGGATGATCCCGACCAGTCCTTCTACGAGAACTATTCCTGCGGCTCGGAGCGCAACTACACCAACTATTGCAACAAGGAGATCGAAAAGCTGTTCGACGTGCAGTCGCAGGAGACCGACGCTGGCAAGCGCAAGAAGCTCGTCTGGGAGATCGACAAGAGGCTGCAGGAGGACGTCGCTCGCCCGATCATCTTCCACAGCCGGATGGGCACCTGCTGGCAGCCCTACGTCAAGGGCGTGACGATCATGACCAACTCCTCCTATAATGGCTATCGCTACGAGGATCTGTGGCTGGACAAGTAATGCGGCGGGCAGGCAGCTGAAGGCTCGGCAGGAGGCGTTGGGATGTTTGCCTATCTGGTGCGCCGCCTGTTCCTGATGCTCGTGACCCTGTTCGGGATCTCGGTCGTCATCTTCTTCCTGCTGCGCATCGTGCCCGGCAACATCGTCGACATCCTGTTCGCCGCGGCCGGTTATGTCGACCCCGCCGACAAGGCCAATCTGGAAAAGGAGCTCGGCATCGACCAGCCGCTGGTGATGCAATATCTGCACTGGATCGGCGGTCTTCTGCGCGGCGATTTTGGTTACTCCTATGTCTCGGAAAAGCCGGCGCTCCAGGAGATATTGCCGCGGATCCCGATCACGGCGCGGCTTGCCGGGCTGGCGCTGCTGTTCTCCGCCTCGATCGGCATTCCCTTGGGCGTGATAAGCGCGGTGAAGCAGGGAACAAAGCTCGACTATGCACTGCGTGTCGTCAGCCTCAGCGGCCTGTCGCTGCCCTCGTTCTGGCTCGGGCTCTTGATCCTGACCGCGTCGGTCGCGATGTTCGGCCAGATGCCGATCTTCAATCCCAATCCGCAGACTTGGCTGGAAGCGTTTGCGACCTATGCGGTGCCGGCTGCCGCGGTCGGCTTCCGCAGCGCCGCGCTCACCATGCGCATCACGCGCTCCTCGATGCTGGAGGTGTTGCGGCAGGACTACATCCGCACCGCGCGCGCCAAGGGTGCCTCAGACGCTGCCGTGAATTATCAGCATGCGCTGAAGAACGCGATGTTGCCCGTGATCACCGTGATCGGCATCGAGGCCGCGTTCCTGATCGGCGGCCTCATCGTCACCGAGACCGTATTCAACATCCCCGGCGTCGCGCGCTTCCTGGTCGAGGCGATCCGCTGGCGGGATTATCCGATCGTGCAGAACCTCGTGATGTTCATTGCGGTCGTGGTGGTGTTCGCGAACTTCACCGTCGACATGCTCTACGCCGTGTTCGACCCGCGCATCCGGTTTACGGACTAGGAGATTCGCTTGGCCGCGATCGACTATGATCTCGAACTAAGGCGCGCCGGCGCCGGCGCGACCGGGGGCTGGCGGCGCGTGCTGTTCCTGGCGCAGCGGCATGTGCTGGGCGCGGCCGGGTTGATCATCATGACGCTGTTCGTGTTCACGGCGATCTTCGCCAACGTCCTCGCGCGCTTCGATCCGCTCACGGTCGATGCCGCGCATGCGCTGGCGCGCCCGAGCGCGCTACACTGGATGGGCACGGACTCCTTCGGCCGCGACGTGTTCAGCCGCATCATCCATGGCGCGCGGATCTCGCTCGCGGTCGGGCTTGGCTCGACCGCGCTCGGCGCCTCCATTGGCGTCATCGTCGGCCTGACGTCGGGCTATCTCTCCGGCTGGGTTGATCTCGTGTTCCAGCGCGTCTCCGACATCCTCCAGGCGCTGCCGCTTCTGGTGCTCGCGCTGGTGATGACGGCCGCGCTCGGGCCGTCGCTGCCGAACGTCATCATTGCGATCGCCATTCCGCTGATCCCGACGGTCGCGCGCGTGATCCGCGCCAACACGCTGGCGCTGCGCGAGCAGCCGTTCGTCGAAGCCGCCAAATCGATCGGCATGAGCGAGGTGCGGATCGCGCTCCGTCACGTGCTGCCGAACACGCTGGCGCCGCTGATCGTGCTCGCCACCGCACAGCTCGGCTCGACCATCTTGACCGAAGCCTCCCTCTCCTTCCTCGGCCTCGGCATTCCCGAGCCCTACCCGTCCTGGGGCCGCATGCTGTCGGAATCCGCGGCCGAATATGTCCGCACCGCACCGTGGCTCGTCATCTTCCCAGGTATTGCGATCAGCCTTGCCGTGTTCGGCACCAATTTGTTCGGCGACGCGCTTCGCGACATTCTCGATCCAAGGCAGCGCGGCTGATGAGTGATGCGTCCGATCTCGTGCTCGATGTCAAGAACCTGAAAACGGTGTTCTTCACCAATTCGGGTCTCTTCAAGGCGGTCGACGACGTCTCGTTCAGCGTGAGGCGCGGCGAGACGCTGGCGATCGTGGGCGAATCCGGCTGCGGCAAGAGCGTCACCGCGCTCTCCTTGATGCGGCTGGTGCCGGATCCGCCCGGACGCATTGTCGGCGGTTCCGTCATGCTCGAAGCCACCGACCTGCTCGCACTCGATGAAGCCAGGATGCGCGCGATCCGGGGCAACCGCATCTCCATGATCTTCCAGGAGCCGATGACCTCGCTCAATCCGGTGATGCGGATCGGCGACCAGATCACGGAGGCGGTGCGGCTGCACAGGGACATCTCGACCAGGGAGGCCCACGACATCGCGGTCGAGATGCTGCGGCTGGTGCGCATTCCAGAACCGGCACGGCGGGCAAAGGAATATCCGCACCAGCTTTCCGGCGGCATGCGCCAGCGTGCAATGATCGCGATGGCGCTGGCCTGCCGGCCGGCGCTGCTGATCGCGGACGAGCCGACCACCGCGCTCGACGTCACCATCCAGGCGCAGATTTTGGCGCTGATCCTCGATCTCCAGAAGGAGCTTGGCACCGGGCTCGTGCTGATCACGCATGATCTCGGCGTCGTCGCGCAGACCGCGCAGCGCGTGATCGTGATGTATGCGGGGAAGAAGGTCGAGGAAGCGAGTGTCGAGGCGCTGTTCGCCGCGCCGAAACATCCCTATACGCGCGGGCTGATGGCCTCGATCCCGGCCGTGCCGGCCTCGGGTGTCGCGTCGCAGGCGCGGCTGAACGAAATTCCCGGCACCGTGCCGTCGCTGGTGCGGCTGCCAAAAGGCTGCGCCTTTGCGCCGCGCTGCAAGCTCGCCGTAAAACGCTGCGAGGAATACCCACCGCTGATGGACTGGGGCAGCGGTCACCTCGCCGCCTGCTGGCGCGCGGCCGAGGTTGAGGAGGAGGTGGCATGAGCGAGGCGCTGCTCGAGGTCACCGATCTGATGAAGCATTATCCGGTGCGGGCCGGCGTACTGCGGCGGCAGGTCGGGACCGTGCATGCGGTCGATGGTGTCAGCTTCTCGCTTGGCACGGGCGAAACGCTGGGCCTCGTCGGCGAATCCGGTTGCGGCAAGTCGACGGTGGCGCGCAGCGTGCTGCGGCTGATCGAGCCGACCTCGGGCCAGATTCGGCTCGACGGCGAGGACATCACGCATCTCTCCAAGACCGAGCTGCGGCCGCATCGCCGTTCGATGCAGATCGTGTTCCAGGACCCGTTTGCATCGCTCAATCCGCGCATGACCGCGGGCGACATCGTCGGCGAGCCGCTCGCGGTACATGGCCTCGCGAGCGGCAAGGCGCTGGAGACGCGCGTCGCACAACTGTTCGAGCAGGTGGGCCTGCGGCCGGACCAGATGCGCAACTTTCCGCACCAGTTCTCCGGCGGCCAGCGCCAGCGCATCTGCATCGCGCGGGCGCTCGCGCTTCAGCCACGGCTGATCGTCTGCGACGAGCCGGTCTCGGCGCTCGACGTCTCGATCCAGGCGCAGGTGATCAACCTCCTGATCGACCTGCAGCGGCAGCACGGCTTCTCCTATCTCTTCATCGCGCATGATCTGGCGGTGGTCGCCCATATCAGCCACCGCGTCGCGGTGATGTATCTCGGCCGCATCGTCGAGGTCGCGGGCAAGGACGAGCTATTCAGGAATCCGCGCCATCCCTACACGCAAGCCCTGCTCGCCTCGGTCCCGATCGCCAACCCGCACGCGAAGCGGCTCGCGCCGCTGGTCGACGGCGATGTGCCAAGCCCCGTCAATCCGCCATCAGGCTGCGCGTTCCACACCCGCTGCCGCTTTGCGATGGAGCGATGCAAGACGGAACGGCCGGCGCTGATGGAGGCCGGCGACGGGCATCAGGTGGCGTGCTTGCTGAATGAAGGGACGGGGCGGAGCCCTGTAGACTTGTAGAATGGGTTAGCGAAGCGTAACCTACCGCTTCTCTGTCAGCGCGGAAAGTAGAGAGGTGGGTTACGCCTTCGGCACCCTACGATTGCGGTACTTGCGGCACTATCTCGCCTCGATCTCCACCACGATCTTCCCCGTCGTCACCTGCTCGCCCTCCGCGACGTCGATCGCCGCGACCACGCCGTCGATGCCGGCCTTGTGGACGTGCTCCATCTTCATCGCTTCCAGTGTCATGACCGGCTGGCCGGTGGTGACGCGATCACCGGGCTTGACCAGCACCGCGACGACGCGGCCGTTCATGGCGGCGCGGACCTTGCCGTCGCCGCCATTGGTTGCGGCGGCCTTCGGCGGGGCGAGGGTGAGATCGGTGACCGCAAACGGGACGCCGCGGTGCTGGAGATAGAGCCGGTCGCCGTCGCGCAGGAATTTTGCGGCGTCCATGAGACCGTTGTGGCGGAAGCGAATGGCGTCGGGATCGAGCTGATCGATCTCGAACTTGTGGCTTTGGCTATCGAGCACCACCATGTACCCGCCATCGGGCTCGCGCGTGATTTCGAGCTCGTGCATGTGACCGTCCAACTCAATCTTCGCAGGGAGCGGAAACGTTGCCGCCAGACTCCGTCCGGCCCGCCATGGCGGGGCATGGGGGTTGGTGACGTAGAACAACAAGCCCGCCAGCGCCGTGTCGAACGCACCGTTCTTGCGCGGCGCCAGCAATTCGTGGCAATGGGCGCCGATGAACGCCGTCGTCGCCTCAGCCCCGGCAAAGCCGGGATGCCGCAGGCACGACATCAGGAACGCCTGGTTGGTGGTGACGCCGAAAGCGGTGAGCTGTTCCAGGCCGCAGATAAGGCGGCTGCGTGCTTCCTCGCGGCTCGCGCCGTGGCTGATGACCTTGGCGATCATGGAATCGTAGAACGGCGGGATCTCCGTGCCGGATTGCAACGCGTGCTCGACGCGCACGCCCTCCGGAACCTGCCAGCGCGCGATGCGGCCGGACTGCGGCATGAAATCGTGTGCAGCGTCCTCCGAGCACAGCCGCACCTCGATGGCGTGGCCGAAGAACCTGATGTCCTGCTGCTTCACCGGCAGCAGCTCGCCGCGAGCGACGCGCAGTTGCAACTCGACGAGGTCCAGGCCGGTGATCGCTTCGGTGACGGGATGCTCGACCTGGAGGCGCGTGTTCATCTCCATGAAGTAGAACGCGCCGCTTTCGTCGAGCAGGAACTCCAGCGTGCCGGCTCCCTCATAACGCAGCGCCTTCACCGCTGCGACGGCGACCTCGCCCATCTTCGCACGCAACTCCGGAGTTACGGCCGGCGATGGTGCCTCCTCGATCAGCTTCTGGTGGCGCCGCTGCACCGAGCAATCGCGCTCGCCGAGATGGATGGCGTTGCCATGGGCATCACCGAACACCTGGATCTCGATGTGCCGCGGGTTTTGGATCGCCCGTTCGAGGATGACAGTGGGATCGCCAAATGCCGCCTTGGCTTCGGACCGCGCGCTGCGCAGCGCATCCGGAAACGACACGGCATTAGTGACGAGCCGCATGCCGCGGCCGCCGCCACCGGCCACCGCCTTGATCATCACGGGAAAGCCGATCTTGTTGGCCTCCGCGAGCATCACCTCGTCGCTCTGGTCGACACCCTGATAGCCTGGCACGATAGGTACGCCGGCCTTCTTCATGATCTCCTTGGCGCCGGCCTTGTTACCCATCGCCTCGATTGCCTGCGGCGACGGGCCGATGAAGACGAGACCCGCATCCTTGCAAGCCTGCGCAAACGCCTCATTCTCGGCAAGGAAGCCATAGCCGGGATGCACAGCATCCGCGCCGCTCGCTTTCGCAGCTGCAATGATGGCTGGTATGTTCAGATAGGATTGCGCCGGCAAGGCTTCGCCGATCCGCACGGCCTGGTCGGCCTGCCGCACATGCAAGGCGTCGCGATCCGCATCCGAATAGACCGCGACGACGCCGAGGCCGAGCCGCCGCGCGCTCCGCATCACCCGCAGCGCGATCTCGCCGCGATTGGCGACCAACACCTTGAAGAACGGCCGGTGCTGCACTGATCCGTTCCTCATGGGCGGGCCACCGAGAATTGCATGCGCTGGGGAGTCCGTGCGTCGCCCTCGCGGCAGATCGCGAGAACCTCGGACAGAATTGCGCGGGTGTCGCGAGGATCGATCACGCCGTCGTCGAGCACGCGGGCGCTGGTCGAGAACACATCCATCTGGCCATCGAACACTCCGATGATCTGCGCTTTCATGGCCTCGAGCTTGTCCTGCTCGATCGGCTTGCCGCGTCGCGCAGCGGCAGCCTCCGTCACGATCGCCATGGTCTCGGCGGCCTGCTCGCCGCCCATCACAGCGGTCTTGGCATTGGGCCAGGAGAAGCAGAAGCGTGGGTGGAAGCCGCGGCCGCACATGCCGTAATTGCCTGCGCCGAAGGAGGCGCCACAATAGATCGTGATCTGCGGCACGGTCGCCGACGTCACCGCCTGGATCATCTTCGAGCCGTGCTTGATCATGCCGGCTTCCTCGTAGGCCTTGCCGACCATGTAGCCAGTGGTGTTGTTGAGATACAGCAACGGCGTGCGGGTCTGGCAGCAGGCCTGGATGAAGTGCGTCGCCTTGTTGGCGCCGGCCGGATCGAGCGGACCGTTGTTGGTGACAATGCCGATCGCCTGGCCCTCGATACGGGCATGGCCGCAGACCGTGGCGGGGCCATAGTTCGGCGCCATCTCGGTGAAATCGGAATCGTCGACGATGCGGGCGATCACCTGCTTCATGTCGACTGGGCGCTTATGGTCCATCGGCATGATGCCGAGCAACTCGTCCTGGTCGTAGCGCGGCGGCTTACATTGCGCGCTCGCCCGGCCCGGCCGTTCCCATTCCAGCGCCGCCATGATCTCACGTGCGATGCGCAGGGCATCGCGATCATCCTCGGCGAGATAGTCGCCGAGACCGGAGGTCTGCGTATGCATCTCGGCGCCGCCGAGCTCTTCTTCGGTCGCGATCTCGCCGGTTGCAGCCTTGAGCAGCGGCGGCCCCGCGAGGAATGCGCGCGTGCGGCCGCGCACCATGACGATATAATCGGACAGACCCGTCTGATAGGCCCCACCCGCGGTCGATGAGCCATGCGTCACGGTGACGACGGGAAGGCCCGCCGCCGAGAGCCGCGCGAGGTTGCGAAAGATGTTGCCGCCGCGAACGAAGTCCTCGACGCGATAGCGCAAGAGGTTGGCGCCGGCGCTTTCGACCAGCTGCACGTAGGGCAGCTTGTTCTCCAGCGCGAGCTCCTGCACGCGCAGCGTCTTGTCGAGGCCGTAAGGTTGCAGCGCGCCGGCATCGATGCCGGCGTCGCTGGCGCTGACCATGCATCGAATGCCCGAGACGAAGCCGATGCCTGCGATGACGCCGCCGCCGGGCACGCTCTTGTTGGCATCGGGAACATCGAACATGTAGCCGGCAAGCGTCGAGAGCTCGATGAAGGGCGCGCCGGGATCGAGCACCAGCGCGACGCGCTCGCGCGGCAAGAGCTGGCTGCGCTTGTGGAAGCGGTCCTTCGCAGCGGCGGACGCCGCGCGCGTGCGCTCTTCCAGCGCGCGCATCCGTTCGATCAGCGCGAGCATGCCGTCACGATTGGCGTGGTAGGTCGCGCTGCCGGGGGAGATGGTGTTTTCGATGATGGACATAGCTCTTTCCTACCCGTCATTGCGAGGAGCGAAGCGACGAAGCAATCCAGACTGTTTCCGCGGATACATTCTGGATTGCCTCGCTTCGCTCGCAATGACGGTGGGGGGAATACCTACCGATTCGTCCCAAAAATCCTCCGCGCCTCGGCCGGGCTCGCGATCTCGCGGCCGGCACGCCGCGCGCAGGCCGCCACCGCTTCGATCAACTGACCGTTCGACGTCACCTTCCTGCCGTCGGCGAGATAGAAGGTATCTTCAAGACCAGTGCGGAGATGACCGCCGAGATCGGCGCAGCGCTGGTGCAGCGGCCAGATGTCTTCGCGGCCGATTGCCGTGACCTGCCAATGCGCCTCGGGACGCTTCAGCTTGAGCAGGATCGGCAGCAGCTCGGGATCGGCGGGCATGCCGGAGGCAACACCCATGACGAAATTGTATTCGAGCGGTCCCTTGTACATGCCGACTTGAGTGTACATGCCGACACAGCGGACGATGCCGACGTCGAAACATTCGAACTCGGGGATGGTGCCGACCGCATTCATGACGTCGAGATAGTCCTTCACCTTCTCGACCGCGTTGTCGAACATCATCGGCGGCCAGGCCCAGCTGTTGTCAGCCTTCACCTTCAGATAGTTCAGCGAGCCGGCGTTGCAGGCGGCGATCTCCGGCTTGGTCTCGCGGATGCAATCGAGCGCGCCGCTGTAGTTCGGCCCCGACACGCCCGAGGTGTGATTGATGATCACACCGGGGCAGGCTTCGCGGATCGCCTGCTGGATCTCGCGCGAAACGCTGACCTCCCAGGACGGCAAGTGCCCCTTGTTCGGCGCCTGCTGACGCAGATGAATGTGCATGATGCTGGCGCCGGCATCGAATGCTGCCTTGGCCTCACGCGCCATCTCTTCGGGCGTCACCGGCACGTTGTGCTGCCGGGGATCGGTGAGAACGCCATTCAGCGCGCAGGTGATGACGGCCTTGTCGCTCATGCCTTGGATGTCTCGCAGGTTGAGAATGCAACGCTTGCGATCATGTGACGAGGGGGCTGCGGCTTCTTGCGCGGAGAAGCTAGAGCAGCCGAAGCTACCGTAGGGTGGGCAAAGGCGCTCTTGCGCCGCGCCCACCATCTCTCCAGACTTCAGCTGAAGCGGTGGGCACGCTTCGCTTTGCCCATCCTACAAGGTCCCTCGGCTAGCTTGCTTCCGCAAGCTTCACCGTCTCGCCGCTGCGATAGATCGCAAGATCGCGCGAGCCGACGAAGATCGCGCGCGGCTTCAGGCCATAGAAGCGGCGGATCGAGTGGCTGAAATGCGTGCTGTCGGGATAGCCGATGTCCTGCGCGAGATGGGCGAGGTTGAGGTCCTGGTTGGCGAAATTTAGGAGATACCGCGCGCGCTTCCAGGCGCGGAAGGAGCGGAAGGAGATGCCGGTCTCTTCCTTGAACAGGTGCAGGAAGCGCGAAGCCGAGAGGCCCGCTTCCGCCGCGCATGCTTCCGCCGTCACCGGCTCGCCGGAGAAGCGTTCGATGCGCGCGATCGCCCGCGTCACGCGAGGATCGAGCACGCGGCGCGGCAGCGCTTCGCCAAAACACGTCCCGTCGAATTCGGCGGTGGTGACGTCGCCATAGCGGCGCTGGCGCAGCAACGCGTAAGCCGCGAGGATCTTTCGCGCATAGGCCGCCTTGTCGGGCCCGGTGAGCCGCTCGGCCAGTGCCTCGATCACGCCGTCCGGCATGCTCTCCGGCTCGAGCGTCACGCTGATGACGGTGCGATAGTCGCTCGCGATGGTGTGCCGCTGGTTCGGCAGGGTCACGACAAGGATATCGGTGGTATGGACATCGTCGATGGTCAGATGCAGGCTGCCCTTCACCGCGACATAGACGTGGCAGCAGCCGGCGGTCCGCCGGCGCGGCCGGCCGAGCAACCCCGCATAGAACACGCGCTCCGGCGTGATCAGCATCAAATGGTCGGATTCGCGACCCTTATCTTCCATTGGCGTCTTCCATCGGCGGTCCTCCTCGCGCGGCTCTTCGGGCCGCTGCGGACGGGGCCACCTTAGCGGAATTTTGGGCGGTGTCACGACGGGATAGCGCTGTCATAAAACACGCTGCGTCGTTCCGGGGCGGTCCGCAGGACCGAGTCCGGAACCTGGAAATTGCAGCGCGAGATTCCGGGGTCGATGCTTCGCATCGCCCCGCAATGACGGCTTCGTTACGCCCTCAGCCTCGGCGCGACCTTCTGCTCGATGCCGGCCTTCTGTTCCGCCGCCACCGCGCGTTTGAAACCCTCGCGCCGTTGCAGCCGCGCCCAATAGGCTGCGACATTTGGCCCGAAATCCCGCGAAAGGCCGATGCTTTCTGCAAGCCGCAGGGCATAGCCGATCACGATGTCGGCGGCGGTGAAACGGCCGGCGCACAAGGCCTCGGTATTGGCAGTCGCTGCCTCGACCGCGCGCAGGCGCCCGAGGAACCATTTTGCATAGTCGCCGGCGACCTGCGGATTGCGCCGTTCCTCCGGCTCGAGCTGGGCGTAACGGAGCACCAGCGTCTGTGGGAAGGTTAACGTCGCATCGCTGAAATACATCCAGTTCAGGAAGGCGCCGAAATCGGGATCATTGGCATCGACCATCAGCGGCGTCGGCCCGTATCGGGTGCCGAGATAGTGGCAGATGCCGGACGATTCCGTCATCCGCGTCTCGCCATCGATCAGATAGGGAATCGTGCCCAGCGGATTGATCGCGAGGTACTCCCTGGCAAAGACGCGCGGCGGGAACGGCAGCATCTTCAGCTCATAGGGCAGGCCCATCTCCTCCAGCATCCAGAGCGGGCGGAAGGAGCGCGCAGCGTCGCAGTGGTAGAGCGTGATCATCAGGCGTTTCCCCTAGAGCATGATCCGGAAAAGTGTGCAGCGGTTTTCCGAAAAGATCATGCTCAAACCTTAAAGCTGCCGGGCAGCGTTCCCATCATCTTGCACAAGACCATCAGCATGACCTCATCGGCGCCGCCGCCGATCGAGGTCAGGCGGCTGTCACGATAGGCGCGGCTGACCGGCGTCTCGTTGGTAAAGCCCATTCCGCCCCAATATTGCAGGCAGGCATCGGTGAGCTCACGTCCCAAGCGGCCGGCCTTCAGCTTGGCCATGGTTGCAAGCTTCGTCACGTCCTCGCCCGCCACCAGCGCCTCGCCCGCACGATAGACCAGCGCGCGCAACAACTCGACCTCGGTCTGCATCTCCGCAAGCTTGAAGTGCACGATCTGGTTGTCAAGGATGCTCTGGCCGAAGGCCTTGCGGTTGCGGGTATATTCGATCGTCTCGTTGATGATGTATTCGTGCGCCTTTAGGCAGGCGGCCGCGCCCCACAGCCGCTCCTCCTGGAACTGGATCATCTGGTAGGTAAATCCCTTGCCCTCCTCGCCGATCCGGTTGCGCCTGGGCACTCGGACATTGTCGAAGAAGATCTGCGCGGTGTCGGAGGAGCGCATGCCCATCTTGTCGAGCTTACGGGCCACCGTGACGCCCCTGCTCTTCATGGGGACGCAGATCAGCGACTTGTTGCGGTGAACGGGCCCGTCGCCGGTGTTGGCGAGCAGGCAGATCCAATCGGCCTGGGCGCCGTTGGTGATCCACATCTTGCCGCCGTTGATGACATAGTCATCACCGTCCGAGCGCGCATTGGTCTTGATCGAGGCGACGTCAGAGCCTGCGCCGGGTTCGGAGACGCCGATGCAGGCGACATAGTCGCCAGCGATCGACGGCGCGAGGAACTCGCGCCGCACCTCGTCGGAGCCGAAGCGAGCCAGCGCCGGCGTCGCCATATCGGTCTGTACCCCGATCGCCATCGGCACCCCGCCGCAGGTGATGGCCCCCAGTTCCTCCGCCATCATCAGCGCGTAGGAGTAATCGAGGCCCGAGCCGCCGAACTCGACCGGCTTGTTCAGCCCGAGGAAGCCGAGGCTGCCTATCTTCTTGAACAACTCGTGCGCCGGGAAGATGTCGGCCTTCTCCCATTCATCGACATGAGGATTGATCTCGTTGGCGATGAATTTTTGCAAGGAGCGGCGGATGTCGTCGTGGTCGGCGGTGAACAGCATTTCTTTCCCTTCGTCATTCCGGGGCGCGCGAAGTGCGAACCCGGAATCCAGATATGAGTCCAAAATATCGAGATTCCGGGTTCGACGCTTCGCGTCGCCCCGGAAGGACGGTGAAGATCACAACCCCATCTGCCGCGACGCCAGATCCTTCATGATCTCCTCGGTGCCGCCGCCGATGGCGTTGACCTTGACCTCGCGGTAGATGCGCTCGGCCTTGATGCCGCGCATGAAGCCGGCACCGCCAAAGATCTGCACTGCTTCCGAGGCGCAGAACGCCATGGTCTGCGTGGCCTGGTTCTTCATCATGCAGATTTCGGCCACCGGGCTCTCGCCCTGCTCGAGCCGCCAGGCCAGCATTTCCAGCATCGCTTGGCTGGCTGCGACCTTCTGCGCCATGTCGACGATCTTGTGGCGGATCACCTGGTGCTGGGCAAGCGGCTTGCCGAACGTCTTTCGTTCCTTCGCATAGGCGATCGCCTCATCGAGGCAGACGTGGGCAAAGGCCGTGCAGCCGGCCGCCATGCCCATGCGCTCGCTGTTGAAGTTTTGCATGATGATCTTGAAGCCCTGCCCTTCTTCGCCGATCAGGTTCTCGGCCGGCACGCGGCACTCGTCGAAATGCAGCGTCGCGGTGTCCGACGCCCACCAGCCCATCTTCTTCAGCTTGGTGCGCGACAGGCCGGGCGTATCGCCCTCAATCAGCAGCAGGCTGACGCCGCCGGCGCCCTCGCCGCCCGTGCGCACGGTAACGGTCAGATAGTCGGCGCGCATGCCTGAGGTGATGAACGTCTTCTCACCGCTCACGACGTAGTGATCGCCATCACGCCGCGCTCTGGTGCGGAGGTTCGCGACGTCGGAGCCGCCGCTCGGCTCGGTGATCCCGAGCGCGGAGATCTTTTCGCCGGCAAGGATCGGCGGCAGCACCCTGGCCTTGATCTCGGCACGGCCCGCGCGCGCAATCGGCGGCGCGCCGATAGTGTGGCTCATCAGCGACGCACTGATGCCGCCGGCACCGGCCCGCGCCAGCTCCTGGCTCGCCACGATCCTCATGAACTGGTCGGCGGGGACGCCGCCAAATTCCTCGGGGAACCCAAGCCCCAAGAGGCCGATCTCCGCGGCCTTGCGATACAGCACGCGCGGGAATTCGCCGGCCTCGTCCCATTCATGGGCTTGGGGCTCGATCTCCTTTTCGACGAAGCGGCGCATCACGGCGCGGAAGGCGTCGTGCTCAGCGGTATAGAACGGGCTCGTCATCGCGTGGTCGCTTTCGCTGGCGGCGATTCTTGTTGCCACCATGGCCGGAACACCACCCGCCCACTTGCGTCGAGTGGCTGGCTTGGGACACCCGACTTCGGTCGGGCCACGCTCCAGCAACTCAACGCAAGACAGTTTAGCCCCTCGCGGACCAACTCCGAACCAAAAAAGAAACTTGCACAAAACTCCGGCCGGCCCCTCGGGGCTGGCCTGGGCATGTTTCACGGCATGACGGGCAGGCAGCGCACGACCGCAAATGGAGGGACACTTGACCGTTCGCCATTACGACTGGATCGCCCATCATAGCCGCCGCGCGCCAGACAAGATCGCGGTCCACGACCTCGCAAGCGAGCGCCGCTTCAGCTACGCGCAATTCGATGCACGGATCTCGCGCCTCGCCACACATCTGCGCGACAGCCTGAAGGTCTCGCGCGGCGATCGCGTTACGGTGCTGGCGCAGAACACGACCGACACGCTGGAGGTGCAGTTCGCCTGCTTCCGGCTCGGCGCGGTGTTCGTGCCGCTGAACACCCGCCTCACCGTTCCCGAATTGCAATTCATCGTCGCCGATTGCGCGCCGAAGGTGATGGTTCATGACCGCGATCTCGCCGACACCGCCCTTGCGGTGACAAAACTCTGCGGCGTCGGCACGACGCTGCTGCTTGGCCCAGGAGCCTCGTACGAAGCCGGCATCGCGACGGCAAAGCCGCTCGACAGGGTCGAGCAGGTGACGCTCGATGATATCTCGACCATCATGTACACCTCGGGCACCACGGGCCATCCCAAGGGCGCGACCATCACCCATGGCATGACGTTCTGGAATTGCGTCAATCTCGGTGGCCCTGCCGGCATCGGGCCGTCCACGGTGCTGCTCACTGTGCTGCCGCTGTTCCACACCGGCGGGCTCAACTGCTACACCAACCCCGCGCTGCATGCCGGCGGCACCGTGCTGATCATGCGCGCCTTCGATCCCGCCCTCGCGCTGCAGCTGCTCGGCGATCCCGCGCAAGGCATCAACGTCTTCTTCGGCGTGCCCGCGATCTACCAGTTCATGGCGCAGCATCCGGCCTTCGCGACCACCGATCTGAGCCGGCTGGCCACCTGCGGCGTCGGCGGCGCGCCGATGCCGGTGCCGCTCTTGAAGGTCTGGGAGGCGCGCGGCGTCGCGCTTCAGCAGGGCTATGGCATGACCGAGACCTCGCCGGCCGTGCTGGTGCTCGATCGCGAGGACGCGGCGCGCAAAGCCGGTTCCGCCGGCAAGCCGGTGCTGCACACGGAGGTGCGGATCGTGCGGCCGGACGGCCGCGATGCGGATGTCGGCGAGCTAGGCGAGCTCTGGGTGAAGGGACCGAACATCACGCCCGGCTACTGGAACCGGCCGGAGGCCAACAAATCCTCCTTCACCGACGGCTGGCTGCATACGGGCGATGCGACGCGCGTCGACCAGGAGGGCTTTTACTACATCGTCGATCGCTGGAAGGACATGTACATTTCCGGCGGCGAGAACGTCTATCCGGCCGAGGTCGAGAACGTCCTGCATCAGCTCAGCGCGATTGCCGAAGCAGCCGTGATCGGCATTCCCGATGCGCAATGGGGCGAGGTTGGCCTTGCCATCGTTGCGGTCAAGCCGGGACAACGCTTGAGCGAAGCGGACATCTTCGCGCACTGCGCTGCCAATCTCGCGCGCTTCAAATGCCCGCGCCAGGTCCGCTTCGTCGACGCGCTGCCGCGCAACGCCACCGGCAAGATCCACAAGCCGACGCTGCGAAAGGAATTTTCGGCGGCTTCGGAAGTCGACAAGGCCGCGACCGCCTGAGCGTCAAGCCTCGCGCGGCTGCACGTCGCTCGCCACTTCGATCGCCACCACCGGCAGGCCGAGGCGGCGCGAATCGCCCACGGCCGCAAAGCGCGGGCAGGTCCATGCCAGCGTGGCCTCACCGGGCGATGGCAGCTCAAGGCGCAGTTCGAAGCCATCCTCATGGATCGCGATCGATCGCTCCGCGATACGTTCGCCGTCGAGATAGAAGCGAAGCCCGATTCGATTAAAGGGTTCGCGGACATTGAGGCATTGAACACGAACCACGTTGCGGCCGGGCCGCGCGCTGATCCGGACCGCGGCTTCGGGCTCACTCCAGCGGAAGGCGCGGCCCTGCCAGGTCTCCACCGCATTGAAGCCGGCCTGCGCGAGCACAGGATCGCCCAACCGCTGCAAGGGACCACCTCCAGCCTCGCGAACGCGGCGGATGCAATCGAGACGCTGAAAATCGATCAGGGCCGCAATGTAACGCTTCATCCAGCGCGCGATGCTCTCGCGCGAGCCGACACGCGCCAGCGCGGTCAGGACGCAGCGGGCATAGGCCGCAGCGAGCCGCGCCGCACCGCGCGCCGAGAGGTTGCCAAACAACGCAGGTCCGACCCAGCGCCGGAAGCCGCGCCATGTCTCGTGAGGCCGCCTCGACCATGCACGGCCATCAAGCACCAAGGCGCGAAGCGCGCTTCGCGCAAGTGCGGGATCGAAATCGTCCTGACTGCTCCATTCGACCGGAATGTCCAGAAGCTCGCTGCCGGGTTCACGTCGTCCTTCGCTGAGGTAGCGGATCTCGCCTTCCACGAAATCGAGCGTGAACGTCTTCAGGTCGGACAGCCGTCCGATGTAGTAATGATGGAAGCGCGCCTCCTCGAGATAACCGATGACGTGGCCGCGCGCATGGTAGGCGGCTGCGAGCACCCATTCGGCGAAATGGCCGAGCTCCTCGCGCAGGCCGCCACATTCCTCATAGGCCTCGCGGCGCGTCACGAAGCATTGGTCCAGCACCTTGCGCCAGGGATGTACCTTCATGCCGAAATCGATGTCGGCCTGGTACATCGCGGCCTCCGCCTCCGACAGGCGGTTGCGGCAGACCGGAATCGACTTGCAGGAAAAGCCCGACCACTCGGGATGCTCCTCGAAGGCGCGGACACACAGCGCGAGCACATCGGGCTCCGGCCAGCAGTGCGATTCCGTGAAGAACAGATATTTCCCGCGCGCCCTCGCCGCGCCGATCGCGCAAAGGCCGATGTCATGAGCCGAATCGGAGAATTCGAGCCGCGCCTCACCGCCAGCAAGCGCGGACAGATTTTCACGCGGCGAAAAGTCCGGCGGCACGACCAGGATGATCTCGTAAAGCTGGCGCGCGATGGTCTGCGACATCCAGCCCTGCCATGACTGCTCCCACTGCCCGCGGTGAAATTCAAGCGGAATGATGACGGAGAACAGCGGACGCTCGGCGTCGGGCGCGGCTTGCGGACTGGGCATGAATGACACTGGCAAATAGATTCAATAAAAAGGCAATGCCGGGACGAAAGAGCCGCTAGACCGGAAGGAACAGCGCGAATGACTCGTCCACCGTGCGGCGCAGATGGTCACGGTACAGCGCGTAGTTGATATTGTCGGGAGCAATCCGTCCCAAGGTCGGCGTCTTGACGTTTCGCGCGGGCACGAGCGCGATCGGCGCCGCAATCGGCGTCAGCTGCGAGCCGGGGCCGGCACGCAGCGTCGAGATGATGCCATACATCTCGCCGGCCACCGTCGGCCGCGACACCGTGATCACGCGATGCTGACCGTGCCGGTTGATGACGAGATATATGAAGCCGGACTGATGGGGAACGGCGACCTCGCCGGTGTGCTCATAGGCGGCGTCGGTGCGCTCACCCTCGCGGAAGACCAGCGACGAAACTTTCGGCTCCCAGACGATCTCGGTGCGATAGGCAAAGAGCGCATCCTTATCGCCGAATGACGGCCGCAGCGTGATGTAGACGTCCTCGAGCCAGGTCACCGCGCGGTGCGAATAGGAGCCGAGACTGTCGGGCGCGACATCGTTGCCTGCGGCAGGCGCCGGCGGCGCGGCGTGATTTTTCCGCAAGGCGACCCCCAGGGCCTGCTCCAGCCGCACCGTGGTCGCCAGCGTGAACGGGCGCCGGCCGCCCAGCACCTTCTCCAGCGTCGACAGGCTGAGCTTGGCCTGCTCGGCCAGCGCCTGCCGGGAGATGCGCCGCTTGGCGAGCTCCTCGCGGATTTTCTCGGCGACCTCGCGGCTTTGCTCGTCGGTAAGCTGCTTGTCCGGCGTCTGCATCGTCATTCCCTGCTCCAGACGGACATTCTAGCAGGCCGGACAAATCAGCACAAAACCGCACAGGGCCGTCTCCACGACGGCCGGCCCGGGTGGCCGGCGGCCGAACATTGCCGATCATTCTGCTCGCGAAATCAGGGCTCCGAGGCCGAAATAGAGGCCAGCCAAACGTGCTTCGGGAGCAGATGAGATGAGCATTTATGACGAGACCGACAGTGACGAGCACCCCTTGCTGCGAAAGCTGATCAATCTGGGGCTGTTTCTGCTGGCGCAGGGCGTTGCCGTGATCCTGATCGCCTTCGTGGCCCTGCTCGTGAGCTTCGTGCCGAGCTGGTCGGCCACGTCAGAGCAGGCAAGCCTGCTGCAGCCCGGCGAGACCCGCTCGGGGACGCTGTTTCTGAAGGACGACGGCGCCACCACGGAGGCCGTCCGACTCGGCATCGACGTCGACATCACCGTCTCCGGCCCGACGCTGCGCGCCCGCGTCACGCAGGTGTTCAGGAATCCCTCGAAGAACTGGGTCGAGGCAACCTACGTGTATCCGATGGCCACCAACGGCGCGGTCGACACTCTGAAGATGGTAGTCGGCGACCGCGTCATCGTCGGCGACATCAAGGAACGGCAGCAGGCGCGCGTGATCTACGAGCAGGCGCGCCGGGACGGCCAGAAGGCCGCACTCACCGAACAGGAACGGCCGAACATCTTCACCAACTCGGTTGCCAATATCGGCCCGGGTGAAACCGTGCTGGTGCAGATCGAATATCAGGAGCCGGTGCACCAGTCCGGCAACGAATATTCGCTGCGCGTACCGCTCGTGGTCGGGCCGCGGTACAATCCGACGCCGATCGTGCAGAGCGTCGATTTCCGTCCCGACGGCTCTGGCTGGGGCGCGAGCAAGACCGACCCGGTGCCGGATCGTGACCGTGTCTCGCCGCCCGTGCTGGATCCCGCCAGGAATCCGCCGGTCAATCCGACCAGCATCACGGTTCGGCTCCAGGGCGGCTTCGCGCTCGGCGAGGTCAAGAGCCATCACCACGCCGTCAAGATCGAGAGCCCCGACAATGCAACGCGGATCGTTCGTCTTGCCGACGGGACCGTGCCCGCGGACCGCGATTTCGAGCTATCCTGGAAGCCCGCAGCCGAGAAAGCGCCCTCGGTCGGCCTGTTCCGCGAGCATGTCGGCGACGCCGATTACCTGCTTGCCTTCGTGACCCCGCCGTCGGTCGAGCAAGCGACGCAAAAACCGTTGCCGCGCGAAGTCGTGTTCGTGATCGACAATTCCGGCTCGATGGGCGGCACGTCGATCATCCAGGCCAAGGCGAGCCTCAACTACGCGCTCTCACGCCTCCAGCCGAATGATCGTTTCAACGTCATCCGCTTCGACGACACCATGGACGTGCTGTTCACGACGTCGGTGCCCGCCGATGCCGAGCATGTGCGGCAGGCAACCGCTTTCGTGGACGCGCTTCAGGCGCGTGGCGGCACCGAGATGGTGCCGGCGATGCGCGCCGCACTGACCGACAGTCTCGGCGACACCAGCATGGTCCGCCAGGTCGTATTCCTGACGGACGGCGCGATCGGCAACGAGCAGCAATTGTTCGAAACGATCACGGCGATGCGTGGCCGCTCGCGCGTCTTCATGGTGGGCATCGGCTCTGCGCCCAACACCTATCTGATGACCCGCGCCTCCGAGCTTGGACGCGGCGCCTTCACCCATATCGGTTCGGTCGAGCAGGTCGAGGAGCGCATGCGCGGCCTGTTCGCCAAGCTGGAAAATCCGGCCGTGACCGGCCTCTCCGCCAAGTTCTCGGATGCCTCGGCCGATATCACGCCGGCGATCATTCCCGATGTCTATCGCGACGAGCCGCTGGTGCTCGCGGCAAAGCTCGACAAGCTTGCGGGCTCGCTCGAGATCAAGGGGCGCGTCGGTGACCGGCCATGGTCGGTGACGCTGCCTCTGCAGAACGCCGCCGAGGGCAAGGGTCTGTCAAAGCTCTGGGCCAATCGCAAGATCGGTGACGCAGAGGTCGCGCGCACCATGCGCGAGATGAGCCCCGACGATGCCGACAAGACCATCTTGCGACTGGCGCTGGAGCACCAGATCGTCACCCGGCTGACGAGCCTCGTCGCCATCGACAA
The DNA here is from genome assembly GCF_054185185.1 of Bradyrhizobium sp. UFLA05-153. Classification (NCBI taxonomy): domain Bacteria; kingdom Pseudomonadati; phylum Pseudomonadota; class Alphaproteobacteria; order Hyphomicrobiales; family Nitrobacteraceae; genus Bradyrhizobium; species Bradyrhizobium sp. UFLA05-153. The sequence goes on along the minus strand of NZ_JBBIAM010000038.1, from coordinate 40,870 downwards.
GACGCCGAGCCGCCCCGAAGGCGAACCGCTCAAGCTCAGTGAGCTGCCGATCAACCTGCCGGCCGGCTGGGACTTCGAAAAGGTGTTCGGCGAACGGCCGCAGCAAGTGCCGACGCAGCTGAAGGAGCGTCATGCGGATGCGAGCACCCAGCCGACCGCGCGGCGCCCGACGCCTGCGGCCGCCGACACGATCCGCCTGCCGAAGACGGCCACCTCGGCCGAGTTGAAGATGACCGCAGGACTGATCGTGTTGTTGCTCAGCCTGGTCCTGTTCCTGTTCAACCGGCGTCAGCCCTTGCTCACTGACGCCGGGTGAAAGAGGAGGTCTCAGCCACCTTCTCTCCTTCAGCGCGCGCGGCTGCCCGTCACCCGCCCCAAACAGCCGCGCGCGCCTTTTTTCTCAGCACCGTCATTGCGAGGAGCGAAGCGACGAAGCAATCCAGACTGCCGCCGCGGATGCAGTCTGGATTGCTTCGCTCCGCTCGCAATGACGAGAGAGTGAACACTCATGCGCCGCATCATCTCCTCCCTTATCCTGGCCCTCGTCGGCGTCATCCTGTTCGGCGACGGCGCCTATATCCACGCCAAGGCATGGCTGGCGCAGGTGCTGCTGGAGCGCGCGTTCACCAAGAGCATCGCAAGCGGTCAACCGACCAAGCCGTGGTCATGGGCGGATACGTGGCCGGTGGCACGGATCGAGGTGAAGCGGATCGGCGCCAGCGCCATCGTGCTCGCCGGCAGCAGCGGCCAGGCGCTCGCCTTCGGTCCCGGACATGTCGAACAGACCGCAGATGCCGGCGAGCGCGGCGTCGCCGTCTACGCGGCGCATCGCGACACGCATTTCCGTTTCCTGCAAGATGTTGTCGTTGGTGACGAGATCGAGCTCACGCGCAGCGACGGCAAGCGCTTCCACTACCGGGCCGACGCCTCGGCCGTGGTGCGCTTCGACGCTTCGGGTATCGATCCCAATACACAAGGCTACGAGCTCGTGCTGTCGACCTGCTGGCCGTTCGACGCGCTCACCTCAGGCCCGGACCGCTACATCCTGCACGCGACGCTGATTGGAACCGGCAGCTAGGTTTGTCATCGCCGCCGTCCCGTGAGATGCTGGCAGCAGGCATACTACTTCCAGATCCAGCCGTGTGACCATGCATTCACAAGTTCAGTACCTGCCGATCACACTGGGCCTGTTTTCTATCCTGGTACTGCTGTTCGCGGGGCTGATCATCCTGATCCAGCTCCGCATCCTGCGCTATGCCTATATGAAGCTTGGCGTCGGCCCGGGAGTTGCGCTGCTGCTGTTGTTCGGCTCGCTGGTCGGCAGCTATTTCAACATCCCGATCACGGTGCTGCCGGGAAAGGCGGTGCGCTCGGGCGAGATCGTCGATTTCTTCGGCATGCGCTATGTGGTGCCGCTGGTGACGCAATGGCCGGGCACGGTGCTTGCGGTGAATGTCGGCGGCGCCGTGATCCCGACATTGATGTCGAGCTATCTCGTGCTCCGCTACCAGCTCTGGCTGAAAGCTGCGATCGCGGTGATCGCGATCGCCTTCGTCATCCACATGATGGCGACGCCGGTGCAGGGTGTCGGCATCGCGGTTCCTGTCTTCGCGCCGGTCGTAGCCACGGCGATCCTGGCCTTCCTGCTGTCGCGCGAATATGCCGCGCCGCTCGCCTATATCGGCGGCTCGATGGGCACCCTGATCGGCGCCGATCTGCTCAACCTCGACAAGATCGGCAGTCTCGGCGCCCCCGTCGCTTCGATCGGCGGTGCCGGCACGTTCGACGGCATCTTCCTGACCGGCATCCTGGCCGTGCTGCTGGCCGGCATCGCCTCGCCCTCAAGACCCAGGGAGGTCTGGTGAGAGCTTCTCATGTTGCGCACAATTAACGATGGCTTCTAACCATGGCTTCCGGCACTCCGTTTTGAGCGAGGAACTGAACTGGCGTCTCCGGCAGTAGACCTATAGAGAACGACTTGTGGCGAGCGGCTTCGCCGGGGCGATTTTTGATACTGCATTCCTGTTGCGGAACTTTATTGATGGACGACGAATTCAAGCAGAAGGTCTTGCAACAGCTCGATCAGATCGAAGGCCGTATCGCACTTCTGGAGAGAAACCAGCATCTCATCGCCGCGGGACAACGACGGGAGTCGCTGCGCAGTCTCTGGCGACGACCGCCGATGTGGACGTTCGAGCAATATCCGCCGCGCCTGCTCAACGCGAACGGCTTTCAGCCCGCGCCATCGGCGCCCGCGAACGCACCGCGCATCGCGATGGTGACGCCGAGCTACAATCACGTGCACTATCTCGACGCCACCATCGACAGCATCCTCAACCAGAACTATCCGAACCTACACTATCACGTGCAGGATGGCGCCTCGATCGACGGAACGGCTGAGCTGCTGAGCAGGCGCGGCAACGGCCTGAGCTGGTGCAGCGAGCCCGACAAGGGCCAGTCCAACGCCATCAATATCGGCTTTTCCGGCATCGACTGCGAGATCATGGCCTACCTCAACAGCGACGACATGCTGCTGCCCGGCACGCTCGCCTATGTCGCCAACTATTTCATGTCGCATCCGGACGTCGACATCGTCTATGGGCATCGCGTGTTCGTCGATCGCGACGGGCTGGAGGTCGGCCGGGCCGTGCTGCCGCCCTATCACGGCAAGACGCTCAGATATGCCGACTACATTCCGCAGGAGACCATGTTCTGGCGCAAGCGGGTGTGGGACAAGGTCGGGCCGATCGACGAAAGTTTCCATTTTGCGCTGGACTGGGACTTCATCCTTCGCGCGCAGGCGGCGGGCTTCAAATTCGTTCGACTGCCGCGCTTCTTATCGTGCTTCCGCATCCACGATGCGCAGAAGACCGCCGCCACCTATGCGGTGGGCGTCAAGGAGATGGGAATTCTGCGGCGGCGCGTGCTGGGCTTCGATCCGACGCAGGCCGAGATCCGCCGTGTCATCGCCCCCTATCTCGCGCTCCAGATCGCCTATCACTACGGCTACAAACTCGGTCTCCTGAAATACTGATTGAGGCAGGCCTATTCCGCGCGGCGGCATACGCGCCGCGCGGTTGCCACTCGTTCGAACTCACCCTACAAAAGCGGACGTGCCAACAAGAACGCACGCCAAGAAGAACAAGGTGAGGAACCATGGAAGCAAAGGTAACCGCTGCAACCGCCCTGCCATGGTCTCCAGCTCCCGATGTCAGCGACGTCGTGAAGGGTATCCACGCGATGCTGCATCCGCGCAACATCGTGCTGGTCGGCGCCACCGACAAGCCCGGCAACTACGCCGAGCGCATCTGGAACAACCTGATCAAGTACAGATTCGCAGGCTCGCTGTTTCCGATCAACGCGAAGCGCGAAACGATCTGGGGCGTGACCTGCTACAAGGATTTTGCAAGCCTTCCCGAAAGGCCCGATCACGTGCTGGTGCTGGTGCCGGCGCGCTTCGCCGTGCAGGTGATCCGCGACGCGGCCGCAGCCGGCGCGCGCTCGGCCACCATCGTCACCTCGGGCTTCAGCGAGTTGCAGGACGAGGAGAGCCAGAAACTCGCTAGCGAATTGCAGCAGGCGATACGCGAGACCGGGCTCGCCGTCACCGGGCCGAACTGCCTCGGCAACTTAAGCGCCGGCGAAAACCTCTTCACCAATATCGACGATCGCGTCGTCACCATGGACCAGGGCGCGGTGGCGATCGCCGGACAATCCGGGGCCATCGTGATGGCGATCCGCCAGGCGCTGGAGGATCGCGGCGTCGGCGTCGGCTACATGGTGACAACGGGCAACGAGGCCGGACTCGAGACACCGGACCTCATGCGCTATTTCGCCGAGGATCCGAGCATCCGCGTGATTGTCGTCTATCTCGAGGGCGTGCGCAACACCAAGGCGTTTCGCGATGCCTGCAAGGCGGCGCGTGCCGCCAGCAAACCGGTGATTGCGCTCAAGCTCGGCGCCTCCGAAGGCGGCCGGGCGGCGGCAATGGCGCATACCGGCGCGCTTGCGGGCTCCATCGAAACCTTCGACGCGATCGCAACGCGCGAGGGCGTGATACGGGTGCGCGGTCTCGACGAGCTGATCGAGACCACGGAATGCTTCGTGCACAGCACTGTGCCGAAAGGCAATCGCCTTGCGGCGGTGACGCTCTCGGGCGGCAAGCGCGGGCTCCTGATCGATGCCTTCTACGCGGCCGGGCTCGACTTTGCGCCGCTGAGCCCGCATGTCAGCGGCGAGCTCGCAAAGATGCTGGGTCCCGGCTCGATCGTCGGCAATCCGCTCGACGCCGGCTTTGCCGCAGTGGTCGATCCCTCCGTCTACATGAGATCGATCAAGCTGATGATCGATGATCCCGACATCGACATCGTCATCATCGACGCCGAGCTGCCGAAGGCGCCGCATGAGCAGCGCGAGCGTAACCTGCGCATCGTCAACGAGATGGCGAGCCAGGCTGCAAAGCCGGTAATCTACATCAGCGCGATGTCGATCGGATTCACCGATTTTACAAAAGCCTTGCGCAAATCGCTGCCGCATATCGCAGTGATGCAGGGCCTCGACCGCGCGGTGACCGCGATCAAGTCGCTGCTCGACTATGCAAAGCTCGCCAAGGAAGTGCCCGATGTCGTCGCAAGCTCGAAGCGCGCGGCGCGCGCCTTGCTGGAGAAGACGCTGAAGGCGGCGAACGGCGCCGCGCTCGATGAGGTCGCATCGAAGAAGCTGTTGAAGGCCTACGGCATCCCGATTTCCAAGGAAGGGATCGCGCAGACGCCGGCCGAGGCCGTGAAGATCGCCAAGCAGATCGGTTTCCCCGTGGTCGCCAAGGTCGTGAGCGCCGAGATCCTGCACAAGTCCGACATCGGCGGCGTCGTGCTCAATCTCAACAGCGCGAACGAGGTGAAGCAGGCGTTCAACGACATCACCGCGCGGGTCAAGAAGCTGAAGCGCAAGCCCAGGCTCGACGGCATCCTGATCGCTCAGCAGGTCAAGGCCGATCTCGAGCTCGTGGTCGGCGCCGCGCTCGACGCCGAGATGGGACCGGTGGTGCTGTTCGGCACCGGCGGCGTCGACATCGAGCTGATGAAGGACGTCGCGTTGGCCGGCGCGCCGCTCAATGCGGCGGAGGCACGGCAGTTGATCGGCCGCACCAAGGCTGGCGTCAAGATGCGCGGCTATCGCGGCAAGCCGAAGCTGGACGAGGCCTCCGTCGTGAAGGCCCTGGTCGGCCTCTCCAACCTGATCGCGGACGCCGGCGACCGGATCGCCTCGATCGACGTCAACCCCTTCCTGATCAATGCCAGGACCGGTGTCGCCGTAGACGCATTGATCGTCCTGAACAACGCGGCCGCCCGGCGCGCGGCCGGGCATTGATCGGCTTCCACTGGCCGCGCTTTGCCCATAAAATCGGCGCGCGGCTCCGCTTTCCTCGGCGGCGGGGCGCGGGTCGGAACGGATAATGGCGCGCAGACGTAATTTGATGATCGGAACCGTGACGCTGCTGGCGATCGCCGTGGCGTTCGGCGGGCTGCTTGGCGTGCAGAAATATCGCGCGGCCCAGAGCCGCAGCCAGCTGCGCGTGGTGTTCGAGGGCGGCTCGGCCAGCGGCCTACGCCGGGGCGGCCCGGTGAATTTCGACGGCGTGCCGGCCGGCCAGATCCTCTCGATCAAGCTCGACAATCCGCGCAAGATCGTCGCGCTCGTCATGCTCGATAACGCAGCGCCGATCCGCAAGGACACCGTGGCGGGCATCGAGTTCCAGGGCCTGACCGGCATCGCCGCGATCTCGCTGATCGGCGGCGCGCCCTCGGCACCGCCCGTGCCGCTGGATGAAGACGGCATTCCTGTGCTGACGGCCGATCTCAGCGACGCCGAGTCGATCGTCGAGACCCTGCACAATGTCGACCGCATGATCGTGAGCAACTCGGGCGCGATCAAGGACGGCCTGCGCACATTCGAAGACTATACCGCCGACCTCAAGGGCAAGGGCGAAGAGATCGACGCCGTGATGGGCAAGATCGACAAGGGCTTCGCGAGTTTCGACAATGCGGTCACGAAGATCGAAAACGTCGTACCCGGCTTCGCCGACGGCAAGGCCGACGAGCTGTTCGAGAAAGTGAAGGGACTGCGCGAGCTAGCCGACACCATGAAGAAGAAGTCGGCGAGCTTCATCGAGGACGGGCGCCGCACCCTCCTCGACATCAGCGAAGCCGCCAACAAGATGGCCGGCACGCCGGTAGCCCCTCGCCCGCCGCGCAAGCCGCAGCAGCAGAAGCAGTGACGCTACGCGTCGCCCCGGACAAGCGAGCAGAGCAAGCGCAGATCAACCCCAGGGCATGGTTTGGCGAAGACTCGCGGTTATTGGCACACGCCACGACTCTTCCCTGGGGTTGGGTCCAGGCCTTCGCCGGGACGACGGCAGAGTGTGGGGCTAGACGCACCTACCTCACCCGTAGACAAACGCCTTGTCGTCCAGATCCGTCCTCGGGATCTCGTCCTTCTCGGTCCAGTAATCCTGGCTGTGCTGCCATTCCGGCTTGTCGCCGCGCTTCGGCAGCAGGTCCATGTTGCGCATCATGTAGCCGGGGTTGAAGTTTTCCGGATCGATCCAGGGCAGGATCGGCATGTTGTGGTCTTCGGGGCGCAGCTTGACCTCGATCTTCTTGGCGCCCTTGTCCTTCATATGGCCGAGCAGCCGGCAGACGAAGTCGGCGACGAGATCGACGCGCAGCGTCCAGCTGGCGCGGAAATAGCCGAAGACCCAGACCATGTTCGGCACGCCCGTGAACATCATGCCGCGATAGGTGACCGTGCCGCCGAAGGCGAGCGGCTTGCCGTCGATTTCGAAGGCGATGTCGCCGAGCGCGGCGAGATTGAAGCCGGTCGCGGTGACGATGACGTCCGCCTCGAGCAGCTTGCCGGATTTGAGCTGGATGCCGTCCTCGACGAAGCATTCGATCTCGTCGGTGACGACCGAGGCCTTGCCGCTGGCGATGCCCTTGAACAGATCGGCATCGGGCACGAAGGCGATGCGCTGCCGCCACGGCCGATATGTCGGCGTAAAATGCGTCTCGACATCGTAGTCCGGACCGAGGATCGCGGAGATCTGCCCGATCAGCTCCTTCTTCACCTGGTCGGGCTTGGCGACACAGAGCTTCGTGAACGCGTCCTGCTCGAACAGGATTTTCCGCCGGACGATCTCGTGGATCCATTCCTCATCCACCTGAAGCCTGCGCAATTCCTCTGCGATCTCGATGGCGTTGCGGCCGATACGGAAATAGGTCGGAGAGCGCTGCAGCATGATGGCGTGCGCGCATTTGTCGGCGATATTCGGCAGCAGCGTCGCAGCGGTTGCACCCGAACCAATCACCACGACCTTCTTCTCGGTGAGATCGAGATCATCCGGCCAGTTCTGTGGATGGACGATGCTGCCCTTGAACCGGTCCATGCCCTTCCATTCCGGCGTATAACCTTCGGAATGGCGATAATAGCCCTGACACATCCAGAGGAAATTCGCGGTGAAGGTCTTGGCCTCGCCGGTATCGGTCGTTATCGCTTCGATGGTCCAGCGATTGGTTTCGCTCGACCAGCGTGCCGAATTGATCTTGTGCTTGTAGCGGATGTGCTTGCCGAGATCGTTCTCTTCGATCACGTCGTTCATATAGGCGAGGATCTCCTCGGCAGTCGCAATCGGCGGTCCGACCCAGGGCTTGAAGCGATAGCCGAAGGTGTGGAGATCGCTGTCGGACCGGATGCCGGGATAGCGGTGCGTGATCCAGGTGCCGCCGAAGCTGTCCTTGGTTTCCAGGATGACGAAGCTCGTGCCAGGAAGCTGCTTTGTCAGGTGATAGGCGCTGCCGATGCCGGAAATGCCGGCGCCGACGATCAGGACATCGAAATGTTCAGTGACTTGCTGCGTGGTGGGCTGAGTACGGACGGCGACATTCATTGTTGATTCTTTGCCTTTTGAGGCCGCCCTTGATCAGGCGACGCGTTTCCTCCGCGAGGGGTTCATGGTCGCCCGCCGCGCTTCCGCTTCAAAATGGCATAGATCAAATCGCAATCAAATCACAGCGCCGCACCCCAGCTCCGCGCTGTCTGCAGAATCCAGTCGCGGTAGAGCGTGAGCGGCGTGACGCCGGTCAAGCCGCCGCAGCCCGCGCTGCCATTCGGCCCCGTCGACCAGCTGATGACGCCGACGACGACGGGACCGTTCGGCTTGTCCTCGAACGCGGGACCGCCGGAATCGCCGGTGCAGGCGCCGATTCCGGCGCGAACGCCGTTGGTTACGGGGTCCACGAGCCTCATTTGCAGCGTACCGGGCTGGCCCGCCACGACGAGGCCCGCAACGCGCGTCATGCCGCCGCTCTTGCCGTCGCCAGGCACCGTGACGCCGACGCCTGCGATGGTGAAGCGGCCACCGACCACAATCGGAATTTGCGGCGCACCGATCTGCGATGTTGATTTTCCTTTGAGTGGAATTTCGAGTTGCAACAGCGCCACATCGGCGGTCGCGCGATGCGACTGCATGGCCTGCATGTTGAAGCTCGGATGGATCGCGACCGCACGCACGTTCTGCAATTGCGGTTTGCGGTCGGCGGCATAGTCGAGGATCTTGTACTCCGCACCGGGCTGCACGCAGTGTGCTGCGGTGAGCACCAGCCTCGCTGCGATCAGGCTGCCGGTGCAGAAATTGCCGCGCGATCCGACGATCGTGACGATGGAACGCGCGACGCCTTCGGATTGCGGCGTGCCGCCGCCGACGATGGCCTGGGCGGGTGCGGTGAAGAGCAGCGCCGCCGCTGCGAGCAGGATCGACGTCTTGTTCATGGGCTAGTGTGGTAGCCGCTGGGACGCCGTTAGCCAAGAGACGCTTAGAAGAGAGCCTTGAAAGAGATCCTTCGTGCTGGCCGTTGCGGCGGCAGCGTGCTAGCGGTTTTCACCTGATATCGACGAGGGCAGGACGGTGGCGATCGGGGCTGTGATCTTTGACTTTGGCGGCGTGTTGACGAGCTCACCCTTCGAGGCCTTCACGCGCTTCGAGCAGGAGCGCGGCCTGCCCGCCGACATCATCCGCCGCACCAATGCCGCCAATCATCTCGAAAACGCCTGGGCGAAGTTCGAGCGCGCCGAGGTCGACATCGAGACATTTGACCGGCTGTTCGCAGCGGAATCGCTTGCGCTGGGAGCGGAGGTGCGTGGTCGCGACGTGTTGCCGCTGTTGCAAGGCAATCTGCGGCCTGAGATGGTCGAGGCGTTGAAGCGGATCAAGGCGCGTTTCAAGACCGGCTGCATCACCAATAATCTTCCCGCCAACGCCATCGGCAGCATGACCGGCCGCACACTCTATGTCGCCGAGGTGATGGCGCTGTTCGATCACGTCATCGAGTCCGCCAAGATCGGCCTGCGCAAGCCGGATCCACGGATCTACAGCATGATGGTCGAGGCGCTGCAGGTCGATCCGAACGCTTGCGTCTATCTTGACGATCTCGGCGTCAATTTGAAGCCGGCGCGCGAGATGGGGATGACGACGATCAGGGTCGTAAGCGGCGCGCAGGCGATCGCGGAACTCGAGGCAGCCACGGGATTGAAGCTCGGCTAGTTCAACTCGTCATTGCGAGGAGCGGAGCGACGAAGCAATCCAGACTGTCTTCGCGGAGGGATTCTGGATTGCTTCGCTGCGCTCGCAATGACGAGATTGCGGCGGCCTCCTTCGTCAAGCGCTTTACTCCGCCGCAGTCGCAATCCGCTCCGGGAAGGCGGCGGCGAGCGAGGCGCGATCTGGTTTCAGCACGCCACGCTCCGTGATCAAGCCCGTCACCAGCCGCGCCGGCGTCACGTCGAAGCCATAGTTGGCGACCGGCGAACCCTCGGGCACGATCCGCACCGTCTCGAGCCGCCCGTCGGCGGTGCGGCCGGTCATGTCGGTGACCTCGATGGCGCTGCGCTGCTCGATCGGGATGTCGCGGATGCCGTCCTTGACCGCGAAATCGATCGTCGGCGACGGCAGCGCGACGTAGAACGGCACATTGTTGTCGTGCGCGGCGAGTGCCTTCAGGTAAGTGCCGATCTTGTTGCAGACGTCGCCATTGGCCGCGACGCGATCGGTGCCGACGATGGCAAGGTCGACCATGCCGTGCTGCATCAAGTGACCGCCGGTGTTATCGGGGATCACCGTGTGCGGCACGCCGTGGTGCCCGAGCTCCCAGGCGGTGATCGAGGCGCCCTGGTTGCGCGGACGGGTCTCGTCGACCCAGACATGGATCTTGATGCCGCGATCATGCGCCAGATAGATCGGCGCCGTCGCGGTGCCCCAGTCGACGGTAGCAAGCCAGCCGGCATTGCAATGGGTCAGCACGTTGATGGTGTCGCCTGGTTTCTTTCTCGCGGCAATGGCCTCGATCAGTTCGAGACCATTGCGGGCAATGCCCCGGTTGATCTCGACATCTTGCTCCAGAATTTCGTCGGCGCGCGCGTAAGCCGCTTCGGCGCGCTCCAGGGGATCGATCGGCGCGAGCGTGGCGCGCATCTCGTCGAGCGCCCATTTGAGATTGATGGCTGTGGGGCGCGCCACCACCAGCGTCTCGTAGGCGCGCATCAACCCTGCATCCGAACTATCCTCGCGCATGGCGAGCGCCATGCCGAATGCAGCCGTGGCGCCGATCAGCGGAGCACCACGCACCAGCATGGTGCGGATAGCGTCGGCCGCTTCCTCGCTCGTGGTGAGACGGGCGATGACGAATTCGTGCGGCAGCCGGCGCTGGTCGATGGCACCGACCGACCAGCCGTCGCGCTCGCGCCAGATGCTGCGATAATGCTTGCCGTCGACCTTCATGGCGTTCTGCCTTTCGTCCTATGCGCGGAGCACGCGTCCCGCCACGGCATCGAGCTTCCTGAGAAGTTCCGGATCACGCGCCTCGGGCGCGGTGATCAGCGCCGTGTCAAGCGCGCGGTCCGAGCCGATCGGGCACGGCTCATGCTCGCGCGGAAAATCCTTTGCCAGCCGCGCCACCAGGGCCTTGGCCTTGTCCGCGTTCGACGTCAGAACACGGATGATATCCTGAACGGTGACGGCGTCGTGATCGGGATGCCAGCAATCGAAGTCCGTCACCATGGCAACGGTGGCGTAGCAGATCTCCGCCTCGCGGGCGAGCTTGGCCTCGGGCATGTTGGTCATGCCGATCACGGAATAACCCAGCGTCTTGTAGGTCATGCTTTCCGCAAGCGTCGAGAATTGCGGCCCCTCCATGCAGACATAGGTGCCGCCGCGCGCGATTGCGATGCCTTCGGCTTCGGCGGCGGCCGCGAGATGGATACGCAGCCGCGGCGAGACCGGATGCGCCATCGACACATGCGCGACGCACCCCTTGCCGAAGAACGAACTCTCGCGCTTGTGAGTGCGGTCGACGAACTGATCGATGAGCACGAAGGTGCCGGGCGGCAGTTCCTCCTTGAAGGAACCGCAGGCCGACAGCGACACCAGGTCGGTAACACCGGCGCGCTTCAGGACGTCGATATTGGCACGATAGTTGATGTCGGAGGGCGACAGGCGGTGGCCCTTGTCATGCCGCGGCAGGAACACGATCGGCAGACCGGCGATGGTGCCGCGCCTGACTGGCGCCGACGGCTCGCCCCAGGGGCTTTCGATCACCTCTTCGTGCGCACTCTCGAGTCCCGGCAGGTCGTAGATGCCGGAGCCGCCGATGATGCCCAATACCGCCTGCGTCATGCCTGCTTCACCCCGTCCGCGATGTGCAACGTGGTTAAGCTATGCCAGTTTTCGGACCGATTTGGAACGGGGAGGCCGCCCGTTGAGGGCGTCATTCCGGGGCATCGCCTTAGCGACGAACCCGGAATCTCGAGATTCTCAGGTGCGCAATTGCGCACCATAGTTCGATGCTGCGCATCGCCCCGGAATGACGGGGGTCTTCGGCTACGCCGCCGTCGCCGGCTGCAACTGGCTCGCCACCATCCGATGCAGCGTATCGACCGACTGGAAATTCTCCGGCGTGATTTCGGATTGCGGGATGGTGAAGTCGAACTCGGCTTCGACGCCGAGCATCAGGTTGACCATGTCCATCGAGGTGAGGCCGATGTCGACGAGGCGCGCACCCGGCTTCACATCCGCGGCGAGCGAATTCTGTTCGAGGATGCCCTTCACCAGCTTGATGATGCGATCCCGCACATCGGTATCGAACGCCTGCATCTGCAATATCCCATCCTCTGATAAGGTCCGGAGCGCCGTCTACGATGGGCATGACCGGCCGATCCCGCAATGGGCGCGACTCTTAACTCGCGTTTCTTAGTAAACGATGACTCAGATTGACTAAAACTCGTGGCTTCCTTGCATTGTTAACGCGATCTCGGAAAGTCCGGTGGCGCAAAAAACCAGGTCTTAACTGCTCGTTCCGAATTAGGCCTTGTTTACCTTCAATTTCGTCGACGAATTTGAATTAAATCCGTAAGCCTCCAGGCCAAGCAAACATGGTCGGATGATCGTCACGGCGTGACCGATCTCGAACGACGAACCGGAGGCGAACCAGCATGAACGTGCGTGAAGCGGCCCTTCAACCTGTCGACGACGCTCAGGCAAGCTTTCTCGATCACAGCCCTTCTCTGGTGGAGCGCGCCGCGCGCATGGCGACGGTGGCCGCCGGCGAAGCCGAGAGCGTCGATCGCGACGGCCGCTTTCCCAACAAGGCATTCGACGCCGCGCGCGAACAAAAACTGCTCGGCGTGATGATCCCCGTCGAATTCGGCGGCTTCGGCGCCTCGATCTACGACGTCACCGACATCTGCTACACGCTCGGGCGCGCCTGCGCTTCGACCGCAATGATCTATGCGATGCATACGACGAAGGTCGCCTGCGTTATCAGACACGGCCACGGCATTCCCTGGATGGAAACCATGATGCGCCGGGTCGGCCGCGACCAGTGGCTGCTCGCCTCCTCCACCACCGAAGGCCAGAACGGCGGCAATATCCGCGCGAGCGCGGCCGCGGTCGATCATGAAGGTGACATGATCGCGTTGACGCGCGATGCCACCGTGATCTCCTACGGCGCGGAGGCCGACGGCCTCGTCACCATCGCGCGCCGCGCGGGTGATGCTGTCGCCTCCGACCAGGTGCTGCTGGCGCTCGCCAAGGACGATTATTCGCTGAAGCGGACGCTGGGCTGGGAAACGCTCGGCATGCGCGGCACCTGCTCGACCGGCTTCGAGCTGAGGGTCGACTGCCCCGCCGACCGCGTCTTCCCGGAATCCTATGACAAGATCCACGCACAGACGATGACGCCGTTCGCGCATCTGTGCTGGTCGTCGGCCTGGGCCGGCGTTGCGGCTGCCGCCGTGACGCGCGCGCAGGCATTCGTCCGCAAGGCGGCACGTGCCTCCGGCGGGCAGATGCCGCCGGCAGCGGCCCATTTCACCGCCGCGAAGATGTCGCTGGCAAAGCTCCGCGCGCTGATCGCCTCCAATATCGACGCCTTCGCCCATCACGAGCATGACGAGCGCGCGCTCGGCTCGCTCGATTTCCAGTCTTCGATCACGCTCCTCAAGGTGCAGGCCTCCGAGCTTGCGGTCGAGACCGTGATGCACGCGATGCGCACGACCGGCCTTGCCGGCTACCGCAACGACGGCGACTTCACCATGGGCCGCCACTTACGTGACGTGCTGTCCGCACCGATCATGATCAACAATGACCGCATCCTTGCCAACGCCGCGACCTCGACCTTGATGAGCGGCGTGCCGGCAAGCCTTCGCGACTGACAAGCCTTCGAGACCGACGAGCCTACGCGACCAACAAGAAGAATTGCAGATAACAGGAAGTTTTGGCCATGAACGTTGCCGTTCTCCCGACCTCGCCCGACACTGCGCCGCAAGCCATCGATCCGCTCGACCATCTCACCGACGTGCTGTTCCACCGCATGGGTTCGGACGGCGTCTACGCCCGCACCGCGCTCTATGAGGATGTCGTGGAGCGGCTCGCCGCGCTGATCACGCGGCACCGTGAGGCCGGCACCGAGGTGATGCGCTTTCCGCCGGTCATGAGCCGGGCGCAGCTGGAGAAATCCGGTTATCTCAAAAGCTTCCCGAACCTGCTCGGCTGCGTCTGCGGCCTGCATGGAACCGAGCGCGAGATCAACGCCGCCGTGAGCCGTTTCGACGCCGGCGGCGACTGGACCACATCGCTCTCGCCCGCCGATCTCGTGCTGTCACCGGCGGCCTGCTATCCCGTCTATCCGATCGCCGCGAGCCGCGGGCAGCTGCCGAAGGGCGGCCTGCGCTTCGACGTCGCCGCCGACTGCTTCCGCCGCGAGCCGTCGCGTCATCTCGACCGGTTGCAATCGTTCCGGATGCGCGAATATGTCTGCATCGGCAGCCCCGATGACGTTGCCGATTTCCGCGAGCGCTGGATGGTGCGCGCGCAGGCAATCGCACGTGATCTCGGTCTCACCTTCCGCGTCGACTATGCCAGCGATCCCTTCTTCGGCCGCGTCGGCCAGATGAAGGCGGTGAGCCAGAAGCAGCAGCAGCTCAAGTTCGAGCTGCTCATCCCGCTGCGCTCGGAAGAGCAGCCGACGGCCTGCATGAGCTTCAACTATCATCGCGAGCACTTCGGCACGACCTGGGGCATCCAGGACGCCAATGGCGAGCCCGCCCACACGGGCTGCGTCGCCTTCGGCATGGACCGCCTCGCCGTTGCGATGTTCCACACCCACGGCACCGATCTTTCCGCCTGGCCCGCCAAGGTGCGGGATATCCTGGGCCTGTCGCCGCATGTGGCGACTGACGCCCATGTCGAAGGCTGGCGCTAAGCGACGAGGCCGATCATTTCCACGGGCATTACGAGCGTGATCCACACCAAGGTCCGATGCCGCGAGATCACGGAGTCCGATGTCGATGCCATCGCGGACCTCTTGACGCGCGGCTTTGTCGGCCGCTCGCGCGACTACTGGATCCAGGGCCTGCGCAGGCAGGCCTTCCGGCCCGTGCCCGAGGGCTATCCGCGCTTCGGCTACATGCTCGACAATGAAGGCCTGCCGGTCGGCGTGCTGCTTCTGATCTACACGGCGCGCAAGGACGGCGAGGCCATCGCCATCCATTGCAACCTGTCGAGCTGGTATGTCGAGCCGGCGTTCCGCAACTACGCGCCGCTGCTGACCAAGATCGCGCAGCGTCACAAGGACGTGACCTATCTCAACATCAGCCCGGCGGTGTGGACCTGGCCGATCATCGAGACCCAGGGATTCAAAGCCTATTGCCGCGGCCTGTTCTTCTCGGTGCCGGTGCTGTCGCGCGTGCCGCGCTGGACCAAGATCGAGGTGATCGCGCCGCACGCCAAGCGAATCGAGGGCCTCGGCGAGGCCGAGACCGAGCTTTTGACGCGGCATGCGCGCTACAATTGCCTGAGCCTTGTGGTCCGCACGCCGAAGGGCGTGTTCCCCTTCATCCTGCAACCGGTGCGCATCCGCCGCGGCTGGATCGCGCCGCCGGCGATGCAACTGATCTATTGCCGCAGTGTCGCCGAATTCGTCACCTGCACCGGCCGCATCGGCCGCCTGCTGCTGCGGCTCGGCAAGATCTCTGTCATCGTCGATTCCAACGGTCCCATCCCCGGCCTCACCGGCGTCTACACCGAGCGGCGCGGCCGCAAATATTTCAAGGGCCCACACCGGCCGCAGCTGGCCGATCTCACAGACACGGAGCTCGTGCTGTACGGGCCGTAGAGGTCAGCGGGCGGCAAGAGATCGCAAGTCTGCCCCCTCTCCACCGTCATGCCCCGGCTTGACCGGGGCATCCAGTACGCCGCGGCCTGTCCGTATCCCATCACTGTCTCTGGAATACTGGGCGGTTTCAACCGGTCAAGCCGGGCGATGACGGCTGGGTGTGTGGCGAGCTCGCGCCTTTCACGGCCAATGACACGGCCGACGTGGTAAGCTCTAGCGATTACGGGGAGCCAACCCATGTCCGAACGCAGCACACATTGGGAAAAGGTCTACGCGACCAAGGGCGAAAACGAGGTGAGCTGGTTCCAGGAGAGCCCAGCCATCTCGCTTCAGATGATCCACGCAGCCAATCCAGGACGAGACGCCGCCATCATCGACATCGGCGGCGGCGCGTCGCGCCTCGTCGATGCGCTATTGCGGGAGGGCTATCGTTCCATTGCGGTGCTCGATCTTTCCGCCCATGCGCTGGACACTGCAAAGGCGCGCATCGGCCCTGCCGCGGCGCACGTCGACTGGATCGTTGCCGACGTCACGACATGGCGGCCGTCACGCACATACGACATCTGGCACGACCGCGCCGCGTTTCATTTCCTGACCGAGCCTTCCGATCGGGAGGCGTATATCGATCGCCTGCGGTCGGCGGTCTGCGAGGGCAGTCACCTCATCATCGGCACCTTCGCGCTCGACGGACCCGAGAAATGCAGCGGCCTTCCGGTGCAACGCTATGACGGCAACAGTCTCGCCACAGAGCTCGGCCCGGATTTCGAGCTGCTGGAGACGCGTCACGACATCCACCGCACGCCCTGGGATTCGACGCAGGCGTTTCAGTTCAGCCGTTTTCGCAGGCTCAGGTAAGCAGTCCTACGCCGCGAGCTTCACGGCATGCGCAAAATCCCAATAGAGCTTGCGCGCCTTGGTGTAGAACGGACCCGGCTTCAGCTCGCGCTCGTCGATACGGATGACGGGGGCGACCTTGGCGAAGTTGCCGCTCGAGAAGATCTCGTCGGCGGTGAGGAAATCGGCATAGCGCAAGGTCTTCTCGACCACTGTGACGCCGTCGGCACGCAGCAGGCCGATCACGCGCTGGCGCGTGATGCCGTTCAGGAACGTGCCGTTCGGCGCCGGCGTGTAGACCACGCCGTCTTTCGCCATAAACACGTTGGAATTGCCGAACTCCGCGACATTGCCGAGCATGTCCAGCATCAGGGCGTTCTGGAAGCCGCGGGAGGCAGCTTCGGCGAGCGCGCGCGAATTGTTCGGATAGAGGCAGGCCGCCTTCGCCTCGACCGGCGCGCATTCCGCCGTCGGCCGGCGGAACGGCGACAGCGTGATCGCGTTGCCGACCGGCTTTGGCATCGGCGCCTCGTAGATACACAGGCACCAGTTGGTGGTTTCGGGATCGAACAGCACGCCGCCGCCCGCGCCATTCTGCGCCCAGTACATCGGACGGATGTAGAGCTCGGCGTTCGGCGCAAAGCGCGCAATGCCGTCGCGCGCGAACGTCATCCAGCTGTCGGTGTCGACCACCGGCTTGAGGCCAAAATTGATCGCGGATTGATTGGCACGGGCGACGTGGCGATCGAGATCGGGCGCAACGCCTTCGAACGCACGGGCACCGTCGAACACGACCGAGCCCAGCCAGGCGCCATGCGTGCGCGGTCCCATGATCGGCACGTTGCCTTCGTGCCACTTGCCTTCGAAAAAGGTCCAGCTCGGCGAGTATTCGATGGGTTTTGTGCTCTCGGCCATTAGCGAGCCTCCCCTGATTGTGATGCCGCAATATGCGTCACTATTAGCCCAATTCCTAAAGGATTTCCTGCTTGAAACTACCATTAACCTGCGTGCGCGCGCGTTCAGATTTGCAGTAATATCCGGCCATCATTTGTCGTTCACTGGTGCCCCATGCCGCTCGATCCACTTGCAAAGCGCTTGTTGACCATGATGGCCGCGGCAGGTCCCGCGGCGCGCGCCCGCCCCAGCGTCGAGGCGCGACGGCAATCGCTGGCGAAGCTGATGCAGTTTGCGCGCGCGGAGGCTCCCGGCGTTGCAACATCGGACGGCACGCTGCCCGGCCCCGGCGGCGAGCTGGCTTACCGTCTCTATGCGCCGGAAAACGCCGCACCGCGGGCGCCGGGCTTCGTGTTCTTCCACGGCGGTGGGCTCGTCGCCGGCAGCATCCAGACCCATGACCGCATCGCCGCCGGCATCGCGCACGTGACCGATTGCCGCCTGGTGTCGGTCGACTACCGGCTCGCGCCCGAGCACAAATTCCCCGCCGCGATCGACGATGCGATCGCTGCGACCGAATGGGTGGCGCGGAACGCTTCTCTCCTCGGCATCGACGCCGAGCGGCTGGTGATCGGCGGCGATTCCGCCGGCGCAACGCTTGCCGCCGTCGTGTGCCAGGAGGCGACGCAGAACGCCGGCCTCTCCGTCGTCGCGCAATGCTTGATCTGCCCGGTGCTTGATTTCGAGGAGACCTCGCCCTCGCGCGAGGCCTTTGCCGAAAATTACCTGATCGACCGTGTCACGATCGACGCCGATCTCGCCGATTATCTACCCGACGGCATCAACGCCGCCGATCCCCGCATCTCGCCGCTCCGCGCGTCGCGGTTGACGGGCTTGCCACCGGCGATCATTCACACGGCCGAGTTCGACCCGATGCGCGACGAAGGCAACGCCTATGCACGCAAGCTGCTGGCGGCCGGCGTTGTCGTCGAGCATGTCTGCCACGACGGCATGGTTCACAATTTCCATGCCATGGGTGCGATCCTGCCGCAGGCGCAGCTCGTGCTGTCGCAGATCGGCGAACAGGTGCGGCGGGCCGTGGGCGCGTGAGCCCTCCCGCAATTTGGTTCAAATTTTAGCTAATTCGACAACGATCGTTAGGGTTACTTCGTCGATCTCTAGACGAATTATTGCCCGCTTTACCACCCGCCTCTAACACGAGGACGGCGGATAACGCACATCCATTGACGTGCCAATAAGTGCGACCCGCCGGACGCGGAGGTGGACGATGCGCAACGAAACGATCGCTATTCACGCCGGCTACGAACCAGAAGCGACCACGCATGCGGTCGCCGTGCCGATCTACCAGACCGCCGCCTATTCGTTCGATAGCGCCGATCATGGCGCAGCTCTCTTCAATCTCGAAGCGGAAGGCTATCGCTACAGCCGCATCGCCAATCCGACCACCGCGGTACTCGAGAAGCGCATCAGCGAGCTCGAAGGTGGCGTCGGCGCTCTTGCGGTCGCAACCGGACAGGCGGCGCTGCATTTCGCCTTCGTCAACGTCGCCGATCACGGCGGCAACATCGTTTCCGTGCCGCAGCTCTACGGCACGACGCACACCCTGCTCTCCCACATCCTGCCGCGCCAGGGCATCACGGGCCGCTTCGCCGAGAGCGACAAGCCCGATGCACTCGCGCGCCTGATCGACGAGAACACCCGCGCGGTGTTCGCCGAGACCATCGGCAACCCGGCCGGCAATGTCTGCGACATCGAGGCGCTGGCGAAGATCGCCCATGCCCATGGCGTGCCGCTGATCGTCGACAACACGGTGGCGACGCCGATCCTGCTCAAGCCGTTCGACTACGGCGCCGACATTTCCGTGCATTCGCTGACGAAGTTTCTGGGCGGCCACGGCACCACGCTCGGCGGGGCCATCGTCGACTCCGGGCGTTTTCCCTGGGCGCAGCACGCCGCGCGCTTCCCGGCCTTCAACACGCCCGACGCGTCCTATCACGGCCTCGTCTATGCCGAGCGCTTCGGCAAGACCGCCTTCATCGAGCGCGTGCGCAGTATCTATCAGCGCACCATGGGCTCGGTGCTATCGCCTTTCAACGCCTTCCTGTTGCTGCAGGGTATCGAGACCGTGGCACTGCGCATGGAGCGCCATGTCGAGAACGCACGCATGGTCGCCGAATTCTTGCGCGCGGATCCGCGCGTGGCCTGGGTCAATTATGCAGGCTTCCCGGACAGCCCGTATTATCCGCTGGTGCAGAAATATCTCGCGGGCAACGGCTCGTCCCTGTTTACCTTCGGCATCAAGGGCGGCATGGAAGCCGGCAAGGCATTCTACGACGCGCTGAAGCTGATCACGCGGCTCGTCAACATCGGCGACGCAAAATCGCTTGCCTGTCATCCGGCCTCGACCACGCACCGCCAGATGTCGGCCGAGCAGCAGCGTGCCGCCGGCGTGCTGCCGGAGACGATCCGCCTCTCGATCGGCATCGAGCATATCGCCGACATCATCGAAGACATCGACCAGGCGCTGGCAAAGGCCCGCCCGTCGGAACGGCTTCAGGCTGCGGAGTAGACGGCAGCGCCGATGACCATCTTGATCGACAAGGATCAAGGTATCTTGAGCCCGGCCCTGGTGCCGGCGCTGGACGACGCACGGGGCAATGGTCGCGAGATCACGATCGGGCTGATCAACAACATGCCGGATCCGGCACTGAAGGCGACCGAGCGACAGTTCATGAAGCTGTTGCAAGCCGCCGGCCGCGGACGCCGCATCCGCTTCCAGTGTTTCTCGCTGCCCTCGGTCAAGCGCTCACCGGAGGCGCGCTGGCATGTCGAGAGCGAATATTCCGATCTCTCCGATCTGAAGCGGCAAAGGTTCGACGGCTTGATCGTGACGGGCGCCGAGCCGGTCGCGCCCGATCTCGACCAGGAGCCCTACTGGCGCGATCTCACCGACATCATCGATTGGGCGAGGACCAATACGCGCTCGACGATCTGGTCGTGCCTTGCCGCGCATGCAGCGGTGCGGCATCTCGACCGGATCACGCGGCGGCCGCTTGCCGCCAAATGCCATGGCATTTTCGACTGCGAGACGATCGGCAGCGACCCGCTGACGCGCGCCGCGCCGGCAACTCTCAAAGTCTCGCATTCAAGGCTGAACGAGGTCGCAGAGGCCGACCTCACCGAGCATGGCTATCAGGTGCTGACGCGCTCGGCGAAGGCCGGCGTTGACGTTTTCGTCCGGCAATATGCCAGCCGTTTCGTGTTCTTCCAGGGCCATCCCGAATATGACGCACTGTCGCTGCAGCGTGAATATCTGCGCGATATCGGTCGCTTCCTCGCGCGCGAGCGCGAGGCCTATCCAGCGCTGCCCATGAGCTATTTTGACGCGGCGACCGAGGAGAAGCTCATCCGCTTCGAAAAGCGCGCCAGGCATCAGCGTCATCCCGCAATGGCGAGCGAGCTGCCTGCACTGAACTTGCGCAGCGATATCGCCGCAGGAAGTGCCGCGGCCGTGCTCTTCAGGAACTGGCTCGATTTTCTCGCCGAGGATGCGGCCGCGCCGTTGTCTCTGCGCTGAGGAACCGAGCGGGTTCTCCGTTAGGCATAACGAATCGTTAAGCTTGCGTCAGGCCGAGGGCGGATGGTTCATTGCTGCCGCCCCATTTGGAAATACAGGGAAACAACCCCCGTGTGGTCGGCGATCAACGGACGTGTAAGCAATCGGCTGGCCCGGCATTTCGCGGTCTCGCCGCATCGGCTGTCGGCTCATGCGCCAATGGTCAGCTTCACCTTCGATGACGCTCCCGACAGCGCCGCGAACCTTGGCGCCCCCATGCTGGAAGAGCATGGCGGCCGCGCCACGTTCTATCTGGCCGGCAGCCAGATCGGGCAGTGGTCGGGTCACTGGCTCGGGTTGTCCAACGACGCTATCCTGAGGCTCCATCATCGTGGCCATGAGATCGCTTGCCACACGTTCTCGCATCGCCGCGCGGCAGATCTCGATCAGGCCGGGCTCGCGCGCGAGATCGAGCAGAACCGCAACTACTTTCACGCGCTCGACCCGACGATCAGGCTCGAGAATTTCGCCTATCCGTATGGTCTCGCCTCGATCTGGCGCAAGCCGCAGCTCACCAGGAAGTTCCGCTCGGCACGCGGCATCCTTCCCGGCGTCAATCGCGACGTCATCGACCTGCAGCTCCTGCGTTCCACGCCCTTGATCGACAAGGATATCGATGCCGGCGGCATCGATCGCTATTTCGACGAGACCGCTGCGAGTGGCGGCTGGCTGATCTTCTATGGCCACGATGTCATCAACCAGCCGAGCCCCTATGGCTGCTCGCCGTCGTTGTTGCACCACGCATTGAAGGCGGCGCAAAAGCGCGATGTTCCGATCGTGACGGTCGCCGAAGCCCTGCGGCGAATCGGGGCTTAGCGCTCTTTCCTCCTTCTCCCCTAGTGGGAGAAGGTGGCGCGCGCAGCGCGCCGGATGAGGGGTTGCTTCAGCGAATTCGAACGCCAAAGTTTCACTTGTGGAGAGAACCCCTCACCCGCCGAGCTTCGCTCGGCACCCTCTCCCACAAGGGGAGAGGGTAAGCACTGTCCGTTCCGCGCAAACACTCTTGCCACAACCGTGCCGGCATGCGACTGCCGTTCAGCTCTTCTCACGGCCCGGTTCGACACGCCCATGTCCGCCCCCTCCAATGCCCCGCTGCCAGCGCCGGCCGATGGCCGCGACCCGTTGTCGGTGCTGCATTCGGTATTCGGGCTCTCCGGTTTCCGCGGCGCGCAAGGCGAGATCGTCAGGCACGTGACGTCGGGCGGCAATTGCCTGGTGCTGATGCCGACCGGCGGCGGCAAGTCACTCTGCTACCAGCTGCCATCGCTCTTGCGCGAGGGCTGCGGCATCGTGGTGTCGCCGCTGATCGCGCTGATGCGCGACCAGGTCGCAGGGCTGATTGAATCCGGCGTCAACGCCGCCGCGCTGAATTCTTCGCTGACGCCGCAGGAGGCTTCCGAAGTCGAGCGACGCCTGATCGCGGGCGATCTCGACCTGCTCTATGTCGCGCCCGAGCGGCTGGTCACGCCGCGCTGCCTGTCGATGCTGGCGCAGGCCAGGGTCGCGCTGTTTGCGATCGACGAGGCGCACTGCGTCTCGCAATGGGGGCACGATTTTCGTCCTGAATATGTCGCGCTCTCGGTCATCGCCGAGCGCTTTCCCGACGTGCCGCGGATCGCGCTCACCGCCACCGCCGACGAACTGACGCGGAAGGAGATTGTCGAACGGCTGCAACTCTCAGGCGCGCCCCAATTCGTCTCCAGCTTCGACCGGCCGAACATCCGCTACGAGATCGTCGACAAGCGCAATTCCGTGGCGCAATTGAAGGAGTTCCTCCGGGAGCGCCATGCCGGCGACGCCGGCATCGTCTATTGCCTGTCACGCAACCGGGTCGAGGAGGTCGCGGCTGCCTTGAGCGATGCCGGCATTCCGGCGCTGCCCTATCATGCCGGCCTCGACGGCAGTGTGCGCTCGCGCAACCAGGATCGCTTCCTGAACGAAGACGGCATCGTCATCGTCGCGACCGTCGCCTTCGGCATGGGCATCGACAAGCCCGACGTACGCTTCGTCGCGCATCTCGACCTGCCCAAGAGCATCGAGGCCTATTACCAGGAGACAGGGCGCGCCGGCCGCGACGGCAATCCGTCCGCAGCCTGGATGGCTTATGGCCTCTCCGACATCGTGCAGCAGCGCCGGATGATCGACGAGTCCGGCGCCTCCGACGAGTTCAAGCGGGCGTCGATCGGCAAGCTCGACGCGCTGGTGGGGCTTGCCGAGACCGCGCATTGCCGGCGCAGGCGGCTGCTCGCCTATTTCGGCGAGACGGTTACGGTGGAGAATTGCCGCAATTGCGACAACTGCCTGACGCCGCCGCAGATGCGCGACGGCAAGGTGCTGGCGCAAAAGCTGCTCTCCTGCGTCTACCGCACCGGACAGCGCTTCGGCGCCATGCACCTGATCGACGTGCTGGTAGGGCGCCTGACCGAGAAGGTGACGCAGTTCGGCCACGACAAGCTGACGGTGTTCGGTATCGGCCGCGAGCTCAACGAGAAGCAGTGGCGCACGGTGCTCAGGCAATTGGTGGCGATGGGGCACTTGCAGAGCGACAGCGAGGCTTTTGGCGCGCTGAAGCTGACGGAGTCCTCGCGCGGCGTCTTGCGCGGCGAGACGGAAGTCTGGCTGCGCGAGGAAACTCCTGGCACCCACCTTCGCGCCAGCCGCGCGAAATCTCGTCGCGGCGATCTTGCGCCGGCATCGAATGCGCCACAGGGCGACGTCGATCCCGAATTGCGCGCGCGCCTGCGCGCCTGGCGCTCCGAGGTCGCCCGTGAGCGCGGGGTGCCCGCCTATGTCGTGCTGCATGATGCAACGATCGACGGCATCGTGCGCGCCTGGCCGACGACGCTGGATGAACTGCGCAATGTGCCAGGGATCGGCGACAAGAAGCTCGAGCACTACGGCGAAGAGCTGCTGCGGCTGGTGCGAACGAAATGAAATCGCGCGCCAATCACTCAGCTGTCATCCCCGGACAAGTGAGCGTAGCGAGCGCAGATCCGGGATCCATAGCCACAGGCAGATGTCGTTAGCGCAAGCTGGTAACCACGAGTCTTCGCCAAACCACATCCTGTGGTTATGGGTCCCGGGCTCGCGACTTGGTCGCGCCCCGGGACGATAGCCTTGATGGGGCTACAGTGTGCGCCTCAGCCGTTGCGGAACGCGTAGGCGTAGCCGTTGAGCGCGGGTGCACCGCCGAGATGCGCATAGAGAATCTTCGCGCCCTTCTCGAAATAGCCCTTCTTGGTGAGGTCGATCAGGCCCTGCATCGACTTGCCCTCGTAGACGGGGTCGGTGATCATGCCTTCGAGACGCGCGGTGAGGCGGATGGCTTCCTTGGTCTCTTCCGACGGCACGCCGTAGGTCGGATAGGCGTAGTCCTCGACCAGCACGACGTCGTCTTCGACGATCTCCTTGCCGAGTTCGACGAGTTTTGCGGTGTTCTGCGCGATCGAAAGAACTTGTGCCTTGGTCTGCGCCGGCGTGAAGGATGCATCGATGCCGATCACTTTTCGCGCACGGCCGTCCGCGGCGAAGCCGACCAGCATGCCGGCATGGGTCGAGCCGGTGACGGTGCAGACGACGATATAGTCGAACTTGAAGCCGAGCTCCTTCTCCTGCTTGCGGACTTCTTCCGCGAAGCCGACATAGCCGAGGCCGCCATATTTATGCACGGAGGCGCCGGCCGGAATCGCGTAAGGCTTGCCGCCCGCGGCCTTCACTTCCTCGAGCGCCTGCTCCCAGCTCTTGCGGATGCCGATGTCAAAACCGTCCTCGACGAGACGGACATCGGCGCCCATCACGCGCGACAGCAGGATGTTGCCGACGCGGTCGTACACGGCGTCCTCGTGCGGCACCCAGGCTTCCTGCACCAGGCGGCACTTCATGCCGATCTTGGCTGCAACCGCGGCGACCATGCGGGTGTGGTTGGACTGCACGCCGCCGATCGACACCAGCGTGTCGGCGTTCGAGGCAATCGCGTCGGGAACGATGTATTCGAGCTTGCGCAGCTTGTTGCCGCCATAGGCGAGACCGGAATTACAGTCCTCACGCTTGGCATAGATCTCGACATTGCCGCCGAGGTGCTTGGACAGACGGTTCAGCTTCTCGATGGGGGTCGGCCCGAAGGTCAGCGGGTAGCGTTCGAATTTTTCCAGCTTCATTGCGAAATCATCCCGATTTGCCGTTGAACTGAAGGGAGGAACTATCACCCCCTAGATGAAATGTGCTCTCGAATATTGCGAGGATTTTGCGGGAGTTATTGCGACGTTGGCGCAATTGACTAACATCTCTTCCGAAATTTTGTGCTTTGACGGAATTTTCTTCCATGTCCGGCAGGTTAGACCGCACCGACCTTAAGATATTGCGATTGCTGCAGAATAACGGCCGGCTGAGCAACGCGGAGCTGGCGGAAACCGTGGCGATCAGCCCGGCAACCTGCCACCGGCGCACCCAGCGGCTGCTCGAAGAGGGTTTTATCACGGGCGTCCGCGCCATGGTGGCGCCGCGCAAAGTCGCCAAGGGCACGCTGGTGATGGTCGGCGTCGTGCTCGACCGCTCGACGCCGGAGAGCTTTGCGCTCTTCGAGCAGGCGGTAGCGAAGCTGAAATGCGTGCTCGACTGCCACCTCGTCGCCGGCGACTTCGATTATTTCCTCAAGATCCGGGTCGGCGACATGGAGGACTTCAACCGCATCCATGGCGAGCAGCTCATCGCGCTGCCCGGCGCGCGCCAGACCCGCACCTTCTTCGTGATGAAGGAGGTCGTCGACAACGCACCGCTGGAGTTTTGAGCGGCCGGCGCCGTGGCAGGCCACGTTGCTCGCGTCAATCCGGACCGAGATCGCTAGCCGCCCACCGCCCCTTCCGCCGACTCCTCGCGTCCGTCCCTCGCCTTGCCGCGTAGCGCGATCTTGTCGCCGTCGAAGGTGAGCGTCCATGTCCAGGCGTCGCCGCCTCCGACATATTGGAGGTCGATGACAAAGGTTCGCTCGTTCTGCCACGTGCCCTTGGCGGCGCGAACACCGAGAATGCCTGGCGGACTTTTGCGGTACAGGCCATCGAGACCGATCGGCCCGTCGAGGCGGCGCCGCGCGGGATCGCCCGCGCTCGTCTCCACGACGTAACGCGGGTTCTCATCGGCCAGGAACAGCGTCAGTGTTTTGATGCCCGAGGCGTTGTCGGACAATTTGTAGGTCTTGCCCGAGATCGCAGAGGCGGTTGCGGGCGTGGCGCCGACCGATGTCGGCTTCTCCATGGACACGTCCGCGACCAGCTTTGCTAGCTCTTCTGCCGCGGCTGCATCGGCCGGCAAAGCAGACTCGGATTTGACGGCGGCAGAGATCTCGTCGGCCAGCTTGCGGAATGGACAGAAATTGGTCGCCGTCATCACGGCGACGATGTCCTGCTCCGGCAGCACTATGATCACCTGGCAGTGATATCCGACGGTCATGAAGACGGGCTTGTCGGGAATGGCCCAGAACTGGTTGGCGTAGCGCAGCCCGGGCTCAAATCGCGCATTCATGTTGACGGTGGCATGGTTGACGGCATCGAGGAAATCCGCCGGTAGCAATTGCTTGCCGGCCCACTCGCCGTTGCGCAGATAGAGATAGCCGATCTTCGCCATGTCCCGCGGCCGCATCGCAAGGCCGAAGCCGCCGATCGGGAGCTTTTGCGGATCGCGACGCCAGAACGGCTGAGCGATCCCGAGTGGCCCGAACAGCTTCTCCTGCGCATAGTCAGCGGTGCTCTTGCCGGTGATCCTTGCCACGATCGCGGATAGCAGATGCGAACCGCCGCTGTCGTAGTAGAACACTTCGCCCGGCGCATGCGCCATCGGGCGATCGAGGATGAATTGGACCCAATTGGAGCTCGCGCCCATGTCGCGAAGCGACTGCTCCCGGCCGCCGACATACCCCTCGTCCCACTCGAGGCCGGATGTCATGTTGAGCAACTGCTGGACCGTAATGGCCTTCTTGCGCTCGTCGAGATTGGCGACGTCGCGATCAGAAAAGAAATCCAGCATCGGGCGATCGAGACGATCCAGCAGGCCATCCTTGTAGGCCATCGCCAGCAGCGTCGCGACCACCGCCTTGGTGGAGGAGTTGATCACGTGCGGCATATCAGCCGTATAAGGTGCGTAATAGGCATCGAGCACGATGCGGCCGTGGCGCGTCACCAGCAGGCTGTCGAAGCTGCGCGGGATGCCGGACGCGACCAGTTTGGCCAACGCAGCCGAATCCATGCCCTGCTCTTCTGGCGTAGAGGTCTGCCATTGAGCGGTCGGCCAGATCGGCTCAGTGCCCTGTGCACTTGCGGTGCCGGAGTAGACTGACGTGAGGAGGACGAGCGTGCCAAGCAGGGCCTTGCTTCGTGATGAAAGCCTGACGACGAAATCAGCCACCTGCATGCTCTACCCTGCCTGTGATCGTTGCGCAGAGGCATATACCACAGGCGGCATCTGCTCAATGACACAATCTTCTGATTTGCACGACCTCCGCCACCTCGTCGCCGGCGACTTCGATTATTTCCTGAAAAATCCGGGTCGGCGGCATGGAGGATTTCAACCGCATCAATGGCGAGCAGCAGACCCGCACCTTCTTCGTGATGAAGGAGGTCGGCGCCGCTGGAGTTTTGAGCGGCCCGCGCCGTCACGAGACCTGTTCGGCGACGCGCTCCGCCGCGACCACGCCGCGCTCGCTGTCCTCGGGCCGCATCGCGATCACCGAGATCAGGCCGAGACCGACGCCGATCATGACGTAGAAGATCGGCGCGAGCGGGGAACCCGTCAGCGTGATCAGCCAGGTCACGAAGAACTGGGCGAAGCCGCCGAAGATCAGTACCGCGACGTTGTTGACGATCGCAAGCGCGGTCGAGCGGACGCGGATCGGGAACAGCTCGACCAGCGTGGTGCAGTAGACGCCGAGGAAGAACGCGCTGAAGAAGCCGATCACGACCTGGGCGACCAGGAGCTTTGCGATCGACGGTTCGGAAATCACCCAGGCATAGAGCGGATAGAGCGAGACGAAATAGCCGGTGAGCGATGCGAGCAGCAGCGGCTTGCGCGGATAGCGGTCGGAGAAGGCGCCGGCGATGGGGACAACGACGACCATCACGATCGCCGCGATCATCTGCACCAGAAAGCTCTGCATCAGCGGCAGCTTCAGCACTTCCTTGGCGTAGGTCACGGTATAGCCGAAAGTGACGTAGAACGAGACCGCGCTCGCGACCACCATGCCCATCCCGATCAGGAAGTTGCGGCCGGGGTGCTTCAGCGCGGCGATGAAGCGCTCCTTGTGCACGGCCGCCATGTTGCGCTGGGACGCATCGGGCTCGACGACTTTGGCGCGCATGTAGAGCAGGATCGGAACGATCACGAGGCCGACGAAGAACGGGATGCGCCAGGCGCCGGCCGCGAGCTGCTCCCGCGTGAACGCGAGCGTGAGGACGGCACCGAGCACCGCGCCCAGAACATTCGCCATGAGCTGGCCAGCGATCTGCCAGGAGCCGTAGAAGCCGGTGCGGCCGGCAGGCGCCGCCTCGATCAGATAGGCCGTCGAGGTGCCGAACTCGCCGCCGACAGAGAAGCCCTGGAGCAGCCGCGCCAGCAGCACGATCAGCGGCGCGGCGATACCGGCCGTCGCATAGGTCGGCGTCAACGCGAGCAGTGCGACCGAGAGCGCCATGATGCCCATGCCAAGCGTCATCGCCGCCTTTCGCCCCTTGCGGTCGCCGAAATAGCCGAGCACGAGACCGCCGACCGGCCGCATGAAGAAGCCGGTGCCGAACAGCGCGGTGGTGAGCAGCAGCGCGTTGATCTCGCTGCCCGGGACCTTCGGGTCGACGGAGAAGAACAGGTTCTTGATGACCGGCGTCATCAGCGCGAACACCGTGAAGTCGTACCACTCCATCGCGTTGCCTGCGATCGCCGCCACGATGGCTTTTCTGTTCGTCTGCATCTCGCGCTTGCCTGTCAGGTTGGTGGGTTACTCGGCGGGTTGATGAATGGCGTCGGCGTCGATCCATTCGTCGCCGAGGATCTCGGGCGTGGCGAACGCCTTGAGATTGGCAAAATGGATCTCGCGATCCTCGACGAAGAGGCGGCGGACGATGCCGCGGGCGAGCCGGTCGGCGCCTTCGCTGATCGCGGGGATATCGCCGGAGAGCTTTCCATGGCTCAGCGTGGCCGGATAGTTGAAGCCGTAGAGCCGCGACAGCATGGGACAGGCGCCGGTTACCCTCTCCTGGAACTGGAAGATGTCGCCGAGATCGGGCGAGCCTTCGAGCTCGGCATTATCCGTGCCGACAGGCGTCGGGAAGCGATCGCGCCAGAAGCGGATATGGGGCGCGAACTCCTTCAGCTCGGGCCGCAACGCGAGATCGACCTTGAAGCCGGTGCCGAAGATGATGAAGTCGGTCTCATAACGACCCTTCGGCGTCGTCACGACGAGATGATCGCCTTCGACGACGAGATCATCGATCGGGCTTGCGAGATGGAAATGCGCGTGCGGATAGGCGGCGACGCGCAGCACGCTCTGCCGCGGCGGCGGCGTCTGCGCTTTCAGCGTGTGGTCGAGGAAGCGCCATTTCCACTGGTCTGTGAGGCCGGCAAAGCCGTGCACGACGCCCTGGCTGCCGATGCCCGTGAATTTGTTGATGCGCGGAATGTCCGCGCGCCGAATGAAGAGATCGAGCCGCGCGGCGCCGCTCTCCAGCGCCACCGCCGCATTGTCCATCGCCGATGCGCCCGCGCCGATCACGGCGACGCGCTTGCCGCACAGCTTTTCGAAGTCGATCGCATCGGACGAATGCGCCCAGAAGCGCCGGTCGATGCCATCGGCCAGCGGCGGCACGTAGGCGCCGCCAAGGCCGTCGCGCCCGGTCGCCAGCACGACATGGCGCGCCAGGATCTTTCGCGGCGCGCCGCGCTCGCTGACATCGAGCTCGAACAGCTCGTCGGCACGCGCGTGGATGCGCGCGACCGTCACCTCGTTGCGGACCGGCAGGTTGAGCACCTTGCGATACCAGACGAGATAATCCATCCACATCGTGCGCGGTGCGCGGTCGAGCGCCTTCCAGGCGTCGCGGCCGTATTGCGCTTCATAGAACGCGCGAAAGGTCAGCGCCGGCATGCCCATCGCGGGGCCGGTCAACTCCTTCGGCGAACGCAGCGTGCGCATCCGCGCGAAGGTAACCCATGGCCCCTCTTCGCCGGCGCGCGCACGATCGAACACCAAATGGTTGTCGACGCCGAGCCGCTTCAACACGGCGGAGGCAACGAGGCCCGCCATGCCGGCGCCGACGATCACGACGTCGACGACGGCTTCGCCATCCACGACACGACGCGGCACCCAGGATCTGGCCGGCAGTTCCAGCCAAGACAAATCCTGCTTGAGTCGCTCTTCGAGCGCCGCGAGGCCGGCTGCGTTTGGCGTCATCGTCGTCATGAGTTGGCTTTCTCGAATTCGTCGGCTGCCTCATTGGGCTCGAGGCTTGCGGCGGCGCCGCTGTGCAGCTTTGCGCCGGGCATCAGCGCCACCGCCGCGCGTAACGCGTCGTTGAGTGCCGCAACCGTCGGCGTCAGCTCGCGCCCGGT
Organism: Bradyrhizobium sp. UFLA05-153; assembly: GCF_054185185.1. Taxonomy (NCBI): domain Bacteria; kingdom Pseudomonadati; phylum Pseudomonadota; class Alphaproteobacteria; order Hyphomicrobiales; family Nitrobacteraceae; genus Bradyrhizobium; species Bradyrhizobium sp. UFLA05-153. Next base: position 10,195 of record NZ_JBBIAM010000038.1, on the reverse strand, counting down.
TGGCGAGAGGGCAGCAAACAGGAAAGGAATGGAGACATCGAGACGCCGGGTGACGACGCCTTCTACCGGAAGGCTCGACGTCAGCACCGGCTCGACGATGGCGATGCCGAGCGACTGCTTGGCCATCGCGATCGCGGTCATCGAGGAATTGGTGTCGATGATCTCTGCGGGCATCACGGCCTCGCGCTCCAGCGCTTCGTCTACCCGACGGCGCAGCCGGTAGGGATTGGCCATCGTCAGAAGACGGCCGCCGCCGAGATCTTTCAGCCGGATCACTTTCTTCTTCGCGAGCGGATGATCCATCGCGAGGCAAGCGACGCACGGCACCTCGCAGACCCATTGCACGTCGAGGCCGGGATGCTGGACCGGCAGGCTGGCGAGCCCGAAATCCACCGATTGCGACAGCACCGACTGCACGACGTTCTCGGCCGAAAGCGCCTGCACATGCACTTGGCCCGGCAGCAGATCGCGCTCCAGCGCGGCAAGCGCGGCCGGGATGAAGCCCGCTGCGAGCGCCGGGATCGCGGCGAGGCTCAGCACCGGAAGCGCACCGGCGCCGATCGCGTTGGCGCGCTGGCGGATGTGCTTCAGGCCCATCAACAGCCGTTCGACCTCGGCATGAAACAGCACGCCCTTCGCCGTCGGGCTGATGCGCGGACCATTGCGGGTGAACAGGAGGTAGCCGACATCGGCCTCGAGGTCCTGGATCTGCCGTGTCACCACAGGCTGCGAACGGCCGAGCAGCCGCGCCGCGCCAGTGATGCTGCCGGCCGACATCACCGCCGCGAAGGCCTCCAAGAGCCGGATGTCGATAATTTCATTGTTCATGGGCGCGCCGCTTGGATTATTCGAATACAGCATGAATGATATTTCTTGATGCGCAAGAAGAATTATGAGAGATTTTTGTCATGCCAAAGGAGCCAGTCCCTTTCCGTCATCAAGACCCGGCCGGACCGGCCTACAGGCGCGGCTGGGTCGACGAGGCCGTGGCGGCGATCGAAGCGGACCAGTGCCGCACGGCTGATACGCATCTGATCCGCCTGATCGTGCCGGCGCTGGCAGGCATCGACATCTATCTCAAGGATGAGTCGACCCATCCGACCGGCAGCCTGAAACACCGGCTGGCCCGATCGCTATTCCTCTACGCGCTCTGCAACGGCCACATCCGCGAAGGTACGCCTGTGATCGAGGCCTCGTCGGGATCGACGGCAGTCTCGGAGGCCTATTTCGCGCAGATGATCGGCGTGCCCTTCTATGCCGTGATGCCGCGCACGACCTCGGCGGAAAAAATCGCCGCGATCGAGCATTACGGCGGCAACTGCCATCTGATCGACGACGGCCGCGCGCTCTATGCGGAAGCCGCTGCGCTCGCCGCGCGGCTGAACGGCCACTACATGGATCAGTTCACCTTTGCCGAGCGTGCCACCGACTGGCGCGGCAACAACAACATCGCCGAGTCGATCTTCACCCAGCTCAAGGGCGAGCCGCGCCCGGTGCCGGACTGGATCGTGATGGGCGCCGGCACCGGCGGCACTTCGGCGACGATCGGCCGCTATTTGCGCTATCGGCAATATCCGACACGACTGTGCGTCGCCGACGTCGAGCATTCCGCCTTCTTCGACTGCTTCAGCACCCAGGACCGCACGCAGATCTGCGAGCGGCCCTCGCTGATCGAAGGCGTCGGCCGTCCGCGCTGCGAGCCCTCCTTCGTGCCCGGTGTGGTCGACCGCATGATGAAGATTCCGGACGCCGCGACGATCGCCGCGATGAATTTGCTGACACGCCGGCTGCGCCGGGCGGTCGGCGGATCCACCGGCACCAATTTCCTGGCGCTGTGCCGGCTCGCCGACGAGATGCGCAACGCGGGCGAGACGGGATCGCTGGTGACGCTGATCTGCGATTCCGGCGAGCGCTACCGTCAGACCTACTATGAGCCGCAATGGCTCGCCGCGCGCGGGCTCGACCCCGCGCCCTATGAAGCCGAGTTGTCGGCCTTCCTGGAAACAGGCAAGCCGCTCAGCTTTGCGGTCGCGGATGCCGCGAACCCACAGAGTTCGCGAGGTGCCGCGTGACGCTGATCGAAACGATGGCCGGCGTGCCCGAGGGGTCACGGCTTGGTCAGGCGCTGAAAGCGCGTGCCGAGATTCTTCGGCTGAGCGAAGCCGCCCATGACGCGGTGCTGGTGCCGCGGGAGCCGGGCGGGCTGAGCCACGGCCTGCGCGCTGCGCTCGCGGCACGGATGTGCCGGCATGTCGGCGATGCCGCGCTGACCGCACATTACGAATCCTATCTCGCGCATTCGCATGATCTGGATGTCGTCGCCCTCGCCGAGCCCGGCGGCGCTTGCGGCAATGCGCTGGACGACGCCATGGCGCGTCACGCCGACCTGTTGACGCTCTCCCCGCGCGAGGCGACGCGACAGGACATCGAGACGCTGAAGGCCGCCGGCGTCAGCGAGGCCGACATCGTGCGGCTCTCGGAGCTCGCCGCCTTCGTGAACTATCAGTTGCGGGTCGTTGCGGGCCTAAAGCTTCTCAAAGCAGTCGAGGCCCGATGAGCAAGGTCGTTCACACCTTCACCGCTGCGATACCGACCTGGTCGCCCTACGTCACCCCGGTCGAGCTCGCCTCCGCAACGCCGGAGCAGCTCGCGGCGATGAAGGTCACGCCGTCGAACAAGGGCGTGTCGCCTTACGTGCTGACGCTGGCGCACGATCCGGAATCGCTCGAGGTCCGCTCGCCGCTGTTCAACATGATCATGTACGGCAAGGACGGCCTGTCCTCTGCCGAGCGCGAGCTCGGCGCGCTCAGCGCCTCCATCGTCAACCGCTGCATCTACTGTGCGGCCGTCCACGCCTCGCGCTTCATCGGCCTTACGGGGCAGAACGATGTCGTCGAAGACATCTTTGCCGACGAGCGCGACGCCACGCTGGAGACGCGGCAGCAGGCCTTGTTCGATTTCGCCACGAAACTCTCGACCACGCCGATCGAAGCCACGGCGGACGACGCCCTCAAACTGGCTAACGCCGGTCTCAGCGAGCTCGAGCAGCTTGACATCGTGCTCTCGGCCGCGATCTTCGGCTGGGCCAACCGGCTGATGCACACGCTCGGCGAGCCGCGGGCGTGACGCCTGATGTCACCGGTTGGGAGCTCAGTCCTCCCATGTCCGAATGCTGAGCGCCGGCGCCAGAAAATCGGTCCAGAGCAGATAGCCGCCCAGCAAGGCCAGGAAACCGCCGACGAAGAGCAGCCGGAAATAGACGGCTTCACTCAAAAAAAGCTCAACGCCCGCGATATACAAGCCGGCGGCGAACATCGCGCTGGCAAGAACAAACACGACGAACTTTCGCATCCCGGGCGCTCTCTTGATCAAACCTACCCGCCTTTGTCGGCGATCGGGAGAGACCGGTTCGCAAACTCGAGCCTAATTCCGCCAACCAGGGTTATGGCGCCATCGCAGCGTCACGAAGCGTCTTCGCAAGCCCGTCAGCCGCGGCGAGATTGGCCGGCAGCACTGCCGCGGAATTTACGGCGCCTGCGACCTCAAAAGACCGCGATGCGCATGTCACGGCAACTTCACTTGCCTCGCGCGAGCATGCGGGCGACGTTCGCCGTTCCCAGAACGAGGAGACCTGCCGTGCGCCTTCCCATTCTCGATCCGAAAGAGCTGACCGCCGAGCAGAAGCCGCTCTATGACGACATGCGAGCGGGCATCAAGGATCATTTCAAGGGCTTTGTGAACATGCGCGAGGACGGCGCGCTGCTCGGCCCCTGGAATCCGTGGCTCCGCGAGCCGCGCTTCGGCGGGCCGGTGTGGGAGCTGGTCAAGGCGATCGCGTCGAACCCATTGCTGCCGGCGCCGGTGCGCGAGGTCGCGATCCTCGTGACCGGCTCGCATTTCCGCTCCGGCTACGAGCTCTATGCCCATGTACTGGTCGCCGAGCAGCGCGGCCTGTCCGACGAGAAGCTCGCGACCATCGTAGCCGGCCAGCGGCCGGTCGACCTGACCAAGCAGGAGGCCGTCGCCTACGACATGGCGTCCTCTCTCGTGAGCGGTGGCGTGCTGCCCGAACTGACCTGGCGCGCGGCGGTGAAGGAGTTCGGCGAGCATGGCGCGGCCGAATTGTCTTATCTCGTCGGCGTCTATTGCATGGTCTCGGTCACGCTGAACACGTTCGACGTGCCGGTGCCGGATTAGACGCCGGCCTCGCTTGCCCGATCACTCCGCCGCCTTGCTTGCGGGCGGCGGTGGCGACCAGGCGATGCAGCGATTGCGGCCTTCAGCCTTGGCCTGGTAGAGCGCGTGATCGGCCGCGCTCATCAACGCATCGGTGCCGGACATGCTGACGCTGGCCTCGGCGATGCCGATGCTCACAGTGACGCCGAACCGGATCTTGTGGGCGACGATATGCGAGCTCATCACGCGCTTGCGGATGCGCTCGGCGACCGTTCTCGCACGGGACAGGCTGGTCTCGGGCAAGAGGACCGCGAACTCCTCGCCGCCAAGGCGGCCGACGATATCAGACTTGCGCTTGCCATCGAGGCACGCGGCAGCGACCGTCTTGATCGCGGCGTCGCCGACCCCATGGCCATAGCGGTCGTTGACCGACTTGAAGTGATCGATGTCGAGCATCAACACCGAGACCGAGCGATAATAGCGCTGGAAGCGGCTCCATTCGGCATCGAGGCTTTCCAGGAAATGGCGGCGGTTGAAGAGGCCGGTGAGCGGATCGGTCGTGGCCAGCGTCTCCAGCATCTTGGCCTTTTGCGTGAGGTCGGTGATGTCGACATAGGTCAGCATGCGGCCGCCATTCGACATCGTCGTGCAATGAGCGCGGATGCGCCGACCATCGGGCGTCTGAAGGTCGCGCACGTGATCGCCGGCCTTGACCTCTTCGACGCGCTTGGCCGGAAACCTTGCCAGCTCGCCTGGGGGAAGATCCGGCGCGCTGGCACGATGCACGCGCCGCACCAGCGACGCGTAGGCCGGCCGGGCCGCCGCTTCCTCTTCGCTCACCTCCCAGAACCGCCGCATCCGCCGGTTCATGAAGCTCGCGTTCAGGTCGGAGTCGAGGAGAAGCACGCCATCCTGGACGTTCTCCAGCGCGTCACGCAGAAGCTTCAGTTCGTCGGAGGAGCGCACGATATCGGTGACGGGGGTGTAGGTCAGCATCCGCCCGCCATCGGGCAGAGGGGTACACTGCACGCGCATGACATCGCCGTTGGTTCGGCGCAGATCGACCGGCGTGGGATCTCCTGCCTCAATCTGGCGAACACGCATTGCAACGAGCGCATCGAGCTCCGCGGCCGGCACTTCGTAGGCCCCGGTATCCCTTCCGTGATAGAGCAGCGTGAGGATTGAGGGATTGCTGTCGGCGACCTCCTCGGGCAGCCGCCACATCTGGCGGAATGACCGGTTGATCAGGCGCGCCCTGAGCTGCGCGTCGAGCAGCACGATGCCGGTCGGCACGTGATCGAGCGCGGCGCGCAGCGCCAGCATCTGGCTGCGCATCAAGGCGTCGCCGCGCCGCGCCGGCGGCCCCTCGTTCCTCGCCTCGCCACTGGCCCTGCCGAGAGCGACACCGATCTCGCGGTCGGAACGCCAGACCACGCGACAGGCCAGCAACTCGTCGTCCGCCAGCTTCAACTGGAACTGGTCAGGCACGCCAAGGCCGGTGTCGAGCTGGAGCATCGCCCCCTCCTCCGACATGCGGCGCACCACGCAATCGAGCGACGATTGCCCAAAGTTGAAGATAATCTTCCCGGCCAGGAACGTTCGTTCCGGCGTCAAGCGGGGCATCACAACCTCCCAGACGAAACCGGTTTCAGTCTGCCGCAGCGCTCCTTGCGGCAGGATAACGCAGCTGGCGATTTCACGAGAAAGGCTAACGATCGGTTGACGCGCGCAGCTCAAGGCGCGCCCGGCGCGCGAAAACGCCCGTTGCTCATCAGTGCGCACGAGTGGCGGCCGCGCACCACCATCCGGACAATTCCGGGACATCGGACATCCACTCAACCGAACGATCCACTCCGCCCGAAAATCAGTTGCGCACGACGTAAATGGGCGCCCGCAGCGTCAAGCCGCATCCGCAATGTGTGGACTGCCCGGGCGCGCGCGGTTACCCTGCCGTGATCGCAACGACACACTCGCCTGCCAGGCTCGAGCAACCAGACGAGAGAGGATGAAAGCAATGAAGACATCACGCCGTGTTTTGCTGGCCGGAATGGCGGGACTCGTCGCCGCACCGCAGGCCGCAAGCAGCGCCTTCGCTTCGACCGCCGATGCCGCGGACACGACGGTCGCCGAAGAACGCTTCGCTAGGCTGATCGCAGCCGCGCACGCGCCCGACATCCTAGGCGCACGGCAGGCCGAGCACTACGCGGAAACGCATTGGCGCGAGTATGTGGCGGCCGCGCGAGTAGTGCTCGGCGCAAGAGGGTGAGAACGTCTTCTTCCTTCTCCCCTTGCGGAAGAAGGTGGCGCGCGTAGCGCGCCCGTCCTCAGAGGACGCTGAAGGGAAGCTTCGGCGATGGCGCCGCATGAGACGTTCTATCTGCGCGCTCAATTGAGAGAGCGGCACTTCGGAGTACTACCGACTCGATCTCAGCAGTACCACGGGATGATCGACGCCCGCCTCTCCATGTCGATGATTCGATACTGTTTGCCGCGAGTGCGCGACATCCTCAGCAACACACCGGAAACGTCTTCTCACGCATTGAGCAACCGACCCCGCAAGCATCTGGGCGCTACGTTGAAGCGTTCAATTCTTCGCTCAGGGGTTCGCCAAGTTGACGTTTGCCACCACGCGTTTTGGTCGCCTGCTCTCGCGTTTCCGCTGCGATCGCAGCGGCAATATCGTCGTGATCTTCGCCATTGCATCGCTGCCCGTTCTCGCCGCCGTCGGCGCCGCGGTCGATTACTCCCTCGCGGTGCGGGCCCGAGCCAAGCTGATGGCGGCACTCGACACCGCGGTGCTGGTCGCCACCGCCAAGAGCGAGATCACAAACACCGCAGCCACGGCACAGAGCAATGCACTGAATACGTACGCCGCGCAGATGTCCGCTTACGGCATGACAACGAGCTCGGTGACCATCACCGTGACGGACACCGTGACCACCCGGACGGCTACCGGTACGGCAACATTGTCCGTTTCGAATTATTTCATGGGTCTGCTGGGTTACAAGACCATGACGGTGTCGGCGAGCTCGTCGGCGGCGGCCTCGCTCCCTAGCTATATCGACTTCTACGTGCTGCTCGACAACTCGCCATCGCAGGGGCTGGGCGCGACCACTGCTGACATGACCGCCTTGCAGGCCGCGACCTCCGACAGTTGCGCCTTCGCCTGCCATGACACCTATACGTCGAGCTCCAAGAAGACGAAGCAAACCAACAGCTACTATTCGATCGCGAAGAAGCTCGGCATCACGATGCGGATCGACCTGGTGCGGACCGCGACGCAGTCATTGACGGATACGGCCACGTCAAGCGAGCTCGTCAGCAACCAGTACCGCATGGCCGTCTACACCATGGGAAGCGATTGCGGCTCCATCGGCCTGACGACGATCTCATCGCTCACGTCGAGCCTCTCGTCGGTCAGGACGGCCGTCTCTTCGGTCGACCTGATGACGATTCCCTACACCAACTACAACAACGATATGTGCACCGACTTCGACGGCATTCTGTCATCGATGAACAGCACGATTCCGACTCCCGGGACCGGTACTGCATCCTCGCCGCAAAAATGGCTATTCTTCATCTCGGACGGGGTGGCCGACTACTACTACCCGTCGAGTTGCTCCGAGACCGTCATCGCTTCGTCGGGGCGATGCCAGGAGCCGCTCACGACCACGATCTGCGATACGATCAAGAATCGTGGCATCAACATCGCGATCCTTTACACCACGTATCTCGCGATCACCAGCAACAGCTGGTACACCACCTACATCGCGCCCTGGCGCAGCTCGATCGCGACCCAGATGAAAGCCTGCGCAACCTCAGGTTATTACTACGAGGTGTCGAGCGACAGCAGTATCAGCGACGCGCTGACCGCGCTGTTTCAGAAGGCCATCTCCTCTGCACACCTGACGCAATAGCCGCCGCCGGAAGGCCCCGCGCCCTTCGCGCGAAGCCGCGAGCATGATCCGGAAAAATGTGAAGCGGTTTTTCGAAAGGATCATGCTCAAAACCATAACCCAGCTAAGGCGCGATGACGATTCATCTCAATCTCATCGCGCTTTAGCGGGCTCAATCCATCATCTCCCAGAGCCGGTGCGCCAGCACGCCGGCGCGCTTCTCGATCGCCGCTGCGGCATCGAGCGCAAGATCCTCGCGATAGCGGCCGGCGATCAGCTGCACGCCGATCGGCTTGCCGTCATGCAACGTCACGGGGACCACGGCACCGGGCAGCCCGAGCACGTTGATCGCGGAGATGAAGCGGATGTCGTTCCAGAAGATCTCGCGCACGCGCTCGGGGCTGAGCGTATCCTCGCGCGGGCCCGGCGTCGGCTTCACCGTGGTCGGCGCCAGCACCACCGGATAGTCCTCGAAGAACAATTGCCAGGCGCGGATATGGCCGTTGCGCGCGGCGGTGGCCTGCATCCAGGACTTGAGATCGAGCACGTTGGCCTTGGTCTTCATGCCGTTCCACGCCTTGTGGAAGTCCTCGGAGGTCACCTTGAGCATGCCGGCTTCCTGCATCACCACGGTTTCGTTGGTGATGATGTCGCACCAGGTCTGCCAGACACCGCTGATGTCGGGCACCTCGATCTCGCTGACACGATAACCGGTTCGTTCGAGATGATCGGCCGCCTGCCGCAGCGCATCGCGCACCGACGGATCGACGTCCATGTCCGCCGGGATCCTTGCCAGCGCGACCTTGATCGGGCCCTTCGGCGTCGGACCCGACAGCGGCGCCGGCACCCACCAGGGATCGCGCGGATCGCGCTGGCTCATCACCTCGAGCGCCAATTTGATGTCGCCGACATGGCGCGCGAGCGGCCCCTGCGCCGACATCAGATGCGCAAGCATCGGACGCTCGGAGGTGGCGCTCTGGTTGAACGCGGGGATGCGGCCTTGCGTCGGCTTGATGGTGACGACCCCGTTGCAATGCGCCGGCCAGCGCAGCGAGCCGCCGATGTCGTTGCCATGCGCGATGGTACCGATGCCGGCAGCGACCGCCGCGCCCGCGCCGCCGGACGAGCCGCCGCAGGTGATGTTCTGATCCCAGGGGTTGAGCGTCAGCCCGTGCAGGGGATTGTCGGTGAAGCCGCGGAAGGAGAATTCCGGCGTGTTGGTCAGCCCGATGACGATCGCGCCGGCCTTCTTCAGGTTGCGCACGACCGGCGAATCCGACGGCGCGATGATGCTCATGTTCGCCGGCACGCCGTTGGGATTTGGCCGGCCCTGATAGTCAACGTTCTCCTTGATGGTGATCGGCACGCCATGCAGCAGGCCGAGCTCGCCGCCCTTCGCCCGCTGCTTGTCCGCGGCATGCGCCGCCGCAAGCGCCTCATCCGAGAGATCGACGACGACCGCGTTGAGCTTCGCATTCACCGCACGCATCCGCTCCAGATGCGCCTCGACGGTCTCGACCGCTGAAATGGCGCCACCGCGAATCGCAGCCGCGGTGTCGGCTGCCGACCATTGCCAGATCGCCCCCTTGGGCCGCCGGGCCGGGGCAGCTTTGGTCGTCGCCTTCGCTATCTTCCTGGCTGCTTTCTTGGCCGGCTTTTTGGTTGCCTTGGCGACGGCGCCCTTGCGCGCGCGGCGATTGCCGGCCGCCTTCTTCGTTACCATCGTTCTGGACGCATTCTTTTTCTTCTTCTTCGTTGCAGCCTTGGCCACTACTTTTCTCCTGACTTTGCGCGGCGGAGGTTACGTGCGGCATGCGCGCATGTACAGGTGCGTTTCTGCATGCAAAGGTGAGCGAGCGATGCGGCGTATGGTCAGTGGCGATCGGCCGGCGATGACCGTGTCCTTGCTCCAGGCCAGCATGGCGTTGCAGGTGAACTCGGTGCCATGGTCGGACACGATCATTCCTGGCTTGCCGCGTCGCTCGACGATTGCCGTCAGTTCGCGGGCGACGCGCCGTCGTGAGATCGACGTCTCCGGAATGGCGACCAGGCATTCCTTAGTGACGTCGTCGACGATGTTGAGAATGCGGAAGCGCCGGCCGTTGGCGAACTGGTCGTGGACG
>NZ_JBBIAM010000037.1:0-78072 GCF_054185185.1 Bradyrhizobium sp. UFLA05-153 | reverse complement strand
CACATCACCTCGATGTTGCGTCCGGCCTCTCGTTCCAGCCGCCGGCTTGACTGCACCCGGTTCAGATAGCCGTAGATGTAAAGCTTCAGGAGAACCGAGGGGTGATACGACGGCCGGCCAGTCGCCGCCGGCGTAACTCCACCGAAGCACATCTCGGCCAGATCAAGCGCATCGACAAACTCGTCGATCGCGCGAACAGGGTTGTTCTCGTCAATGAAATCATCGAGACATTCAGGCAGCAGCGTCCGTTGCCCACGATCCGCCTCCTCAACGAAACGCCTCATCAATTCTCCCTCAGAATCACGGGAGAATCATAACAGCGGCACTATGTTTTCACACAGCCAGGGTCATTCGCTGCGGACCTAAGGCGGCCCAACGGTACCCCACGGCCCGCAAGCCTCTGAAAGCAGACACGATCTGCGCGTCGTCACGCATGATCGGTGCCCTCACAAACCGAGGAGCACGATCATGCCTGACGAAAATAGCCTCTCCACCAAAGCTCGCCACACACCCTGGAATAAGGTAAGCGGATCGAGCCAAACCTCCGCTGCGCCCAAACCAAGTCTGGTCGATCCGAACCCGACTCCTGATCGAAAGACGGACCCGCGACCTTGCCCTTTTCAACCTTGCGATCGACAGCAAGTTGCGTGGTTGCGACGTCGTCGCCTTGAAGGTCGGAGATGTCGCTCCGAATGGCTATGCGGTCGATCGTGCGACCGTCCGACAGAAGAAGCCGGCAGGCCAGTCAAGTTCGAGTTGACGGATCAAACCCGGCAAGCCGTTGACGATTTCTTGAAGGAAGCCGGCAGGAGGCCAGGTGAGTATTTGTTCACTGGGCATCGTGGGCGCGATCGGGCGATGACAACCCGCCAATATGCTCGCCTCCTTACCGACTGGGTGGCAAGCATCGGGCTTGACCCGAGGGTATTTGGCACCCACTCCCTACGCCGGACCAAGGCAACGCTGATCTACCGCCGCACGGGGAACTTCCGAGCCGTGCAGCTTTTGCTCGGCCATACCAAAATCGAAAGCATAGTGCGCTATCTCGGCATCGAGGTTGACGACGCGCTCGCGATTGCCGAACAAGTTGATGTCTGAATCACCAGGGCAGAGCGGACATGCTCTGCCCATCGGCTATCAGCCCCTTCGGGCCAACAGCGGAAATGATGAGCGACATATCGACGCGCGCTCCAGCCGAAATCGCATAGCTTACTAGGGTCGCTTCAGCAAGTTTTTTGCCGAGTGCACATCAAGGAGGTCGGGTCCATGAAGACCGCCGTTCTTACACTTATGGCAATGATCTTCACGTTTGTTTCGGCATTCGCACAGCAAACTACGGGCGTGCCGGGTTCACCCAGCGCAACCACAACAATTGATGGCAAATATCTTCCGCCCCAGCCCGCGCCGTTCGACGGCACGATGAGCATGGACGCGAAGGATTCCAAACCGTATTGGCCACCGACCGTAGTGCCGCGCAAGGGAGCACCCAACATTTTGCTCATCATGACCGATGACCAAGGCTACGGCGTGTCCGGCACCTTTGGAGGCGTGATCCCCACGCCGTCCATGGACCGCATCGCGAAGGCGGGGCTGCGCTACACGCAATTCCACTCCACCGCGCTCTGCTCGCCGACCCGGGCGGCACTGATCACTGGCCGCAACCACCACTCGGTAGGCTTCGGGGTGATCACCGAAATGTCCACTGGATACCCCGGATACGATTCCGTCATCGGACCAGAAAGTGCCACCATCGGCACGATCCTGAAGCAGAACGGCTATGCCACGTCATGGTTCGGCAAGAACCACAACACTCCGAGCTATCAACTGAGTTTAGCGGGGCCGTTTAACCAATGGCCGAACGGGATGGGCTTCGATTACTTCTACGGCTTCATGGGTGGCGAAACAGACCAGTGGACGCCTTTTCTCTTCCGCGATCAGACACAGGTTTTTCCGTGGGTAGGACACCCAGGCTACAATCTCACCACCGATATGGCGGACGAGGCCATCAAATACATGAAGGACCTGAATGATGCCGCGCCTGACAAGCCGTTCTTCCTCTATTACGTGCCCGGCGGCTCGCATGCGCCACACCAGCCTACCCCGGAGTGGATCAAAAAGATCAGCGACATGCACTTATTCGATCAGGGCTGGGAAAAGCTGCGCGAGACGATCTTCGCAAACCAAAAGCAGTTCGGCGTCATCCCAGCGAATGCCCAGCTTACCCCCTGGCCGGATGGACAAGCGGAATTCGGCGGGGCCAAGCTTCAGAAATGGGACACGCTTACTGCCGATGAAAAGAGACTTTTCATACGTCAGGCAGATGTCTTTGCCGCCTACACGGCCTACACCGACCATGAAATTGGCCGTGTGATCCAGGCAGTCGAGGACCTGGGCAAGCTCGACAATACGCTGATGATCTATATCAGCGGCGACAATGGCACCAGCGCCGAAGGCTCTATCCTCGGCACGCCAAACGAGATGGCCGCAATTCAAGGCGTCAACATTCCGGTCACGGAGCAGTTGAAGTTCTATGACGCCTGGGGTTCAGATCAGACCACGCCACACATGGCGGTGGGCTGGACTTGGGCGTTCGATACGCCGTTCAAGTGGACAAAGCAGGTGGCGTCGCACTTCGGCGGTACCCGACAAGGTATGGCTATCTCGTGGCCGGGCCACATCAAGGACATCGGCGGCATCCGCACGCAGTTCCACCACATGATTGACATTGTGCCGACCATCCTCGAGGCCACGGGCGTCCAGGCGCCGGTGATGGTCGACGGCGTTGCCCAAAAGCCAATCGAAGGCGTGAGCATGGCTTACACCTTCGACAATGCCAATGCGAACGCCCCGTCTACCCGCAGCACGCAGTATTTCGAAATGGTCGGCAACCGAGCCATCTACAATAACGGATGGTTGGCCGCCACAACGCCACCCTCACCACCTTGGGATTTGGGCTTCGGCAAGTTTCCCGACGTCGTCAACGGCTACACCTGGGAGCTCTACAACCTCGCCGAAGATTATTCGGAGAACAATGACCTCGCCGCCAAGATGCAAGACAAGCTGCGCGACATGCAGCAGCTCTTTCTGGTCGAGGCGACGAAATATAACGTGTTCCCGTTAGATAACAGCTTCACCGCCCGCGCAGCTACGCCGCGACCGAGCGCGACCGCCGGCCGGACCGTCTTCACCTATTCGGGTGAATCGTCCGGTCTCCCTTACAGCAGCGCTCCGGACATCGCCGGCAAGTCTTACTCGATCACCGCCGAGGTCGACATCCCGCAGGGGGGTGCAGAGGGCATGATCAATACGCTCGGCGGCCGTGGCGGTGGCCACGGTCTCTACATGCTCAAAGGCAAGCCCATTTTTGTCTACAACTTCTTTGACGTGGAACGATTCCGTTGGGAAGGGCCAGCGGCACTCACTCCCGGCAAGCACACCATCGTGTTTGACTTCAAATACGACGGCCCTGGTTTCGGCAAGGGAGGCAGCGGCGTGCTGTCGGTAGATGGCAAGGAGGTCGCGAGCAAAACGATCGCGCACACCATTCCGTTTGTCGAGACGATTTATGAAACCTTCGACGTCGGAGTGGATACACGCACGGGGGTAGACGACAACGACTACCAACCGCCGTTCCGGTTCACCGGCAAAATCGATAAGCTGACCGTCAGGTTGACCCCTCTGAATGCTACGGAGGAACACCACCTTCAGGGGAATATCCAAGAAACCAAAAACAGGGCGCACTAGTTCTCGCCTGATCGCCTTCAAATCACGGGCCGGTTTCCTCATGGAGAGCGGCCCAGTGATGGCGTTTACCGCCATCGCCTCAAATAATTAGGCGCGCCAATGATGTCCGGTTTGGCTCAATGTGGGACTTGGCGGAGAGTGCAGCTCTTAGCGCAAAGCGGTCGTTTGTTCTGCAGCAACTCGCCTGCAATCAGGTCTACGCAATTGGTCCGGGTATCCAATCGGCGCCTGAAAGTGGTGTGTAACCTTGACGTCGGCAATAACTCCCCGTTGCAGACTTGGATCGAAATGGCGCATCGTCCGCTCATTGAAATCAATGATGCGACCCGGCGTGAACCCCGCCAAACTTCTTGCGCAAATTCATTTTGATGGCAGCCGCCCACGCAGACGGATCATAGCGCTCCCCGGAGGCTGTACTCACGCCACCCTCCCGATATCCGGGCCGGAACGGGTTGTACATGGATGCTGCGCCAACGATCGCGGGTCCAGAGGCGGCACTATTGAGGGCATCTGAAAGAGCCGCCCGATTTTAACTTCGAGCCATGGCAACAGGCGAAATAGCAAGCGTCATTACGGCGCCGCAGATTGCGGCGCTCAGCCGAAACACGATCAGGACTCCTTGATCGATTCTGGATGCAGGATTCGGTTTGCTGTCGTGGGAGATTGAGCGAGCGCGCTAACGGAACCGAGACATCTATTTGCGGATTGGTGCCAATCGGGCGCCAAAACTTGTGAAGAAGCCGCGCTGGTCCTGGTCGACTAAAGCAGAGGGGGTTGGCATCGCCGTGGGAGCACGGGCATCGACGTAGCACGGGCGATACATGGCTTGCAGCTGTTTGCCGCGAAGGAAGATCATTCTGGGGGTAAGGCCGCCGCGCCCTGCAATCCATCGCCGGACTTGTGATGGATATCCCGAATAGAGCAGCTGGGTTGCCTCGGGATTGGTGACAGTTCGGCCATTACCGGTGAAATCATAAGCGGCATGGAACCCAAGTGTCGCGTTCGAGGTGACACAAATCCTGTCGTGAGGGATTGTCGAGAGGAGGATGGTGCAGGCCGAAGCGCAAAGGCCATCAATCATCACCGTTTGGCCTGAAGCGCGGAGTTCACTGTACTTCGAGAGGTACTCTCCGATCTGCCCGCCCGGGTCGTCCGCAATCCGAACCGCCGCGTGGCCTGACCCTATGCCCGCGAGCAAGAGCGCTGCCGTGAGCAGCGCAGACAGAATTTTCATTAAGTTCCCTACCCAAGTTGAAGATGTGATGCGGACGTCCGCCGTTGCGCATCGGCCGGAAACAATGGCCGACGATGGTTGAACTGCGACGTCGGGCGGTCCAATAGCGGCTCTTGGTCGCCGCTTAAACTAACCGCAACGTTTGTTGCGCGGTGGATGCACGCACACTGTTCCCTAGCGGAACCCTTGAGCACCTTGCATGAGGTGACCACGATAGACGCCGCGATCCCTCAATAAGATCAAATCGAAAAGACGTTGGCATGGCATCCGGCTCTGCGACCGCGACCTTCATTCCGCAGGTCCCGCGCATAGGCGCCCAGCAACACACGACGGTATCATCGACCGAGCGAAGCTCGCGCGCGCCAGAAATTGGTTGCAGGAACCCGGGTCTCAACTTTTGGCGCAGGGATTGGCACTGATGAGAAAGTGCCTGAAGGCAAGCGTTTGCACGCGGGCATCAGGTCGATGGTCACGCGAGAACAATTCCTTGGTTCTCTTGATTTAGGTCAACGAGACCTCAAAGTGCGTAACCATTTTGCGCGGTGCTTAGGGGGCCACCTATCACCTAGGAGATCTCCGATGTTGAAAATAGTAGTGGCCGGAACAACTGCACTCTTCGTTATTGCATCCCCTATTGCCAACGCCCAAAACTCGCAGACTTCGTCTTCCGCGTCTCCGGAACGGTTAAATGCAGCGGACCGCAATAACCTGACGGACATGAGGATTGATCTGGTAAAGGCGGCGTTGCAACTGACACCTGAACAGGAAAAACTTTGGCCGCCGGTAGAGAGTGCTATCCGTGCCAGGGCGGAGGATCGGAAAGCGCGGGTCGCAAAAATCCAGGAAACAGTGGGTAGACGGGCCGACGAAAGCCGCGTCGAAGCCTTGCGCAATCGTGACCCCATCGCCTTTCTGCAACGACGCTCGGAAGCATTGGCTCAACGATCAGCCGATTTGGATAAACTCGCTGAGGCATGGCAGCCACTCTACAAAACTCTCAATCCCGAACAGAGGCAGCGCATGGCGGCCGTCGCGATCTTTGTACTCCGCGATATGAGTGATGTCGTGGAACGGCGCAGGGCGCTGCAGTCTGACGACGACGAGGACTGAAGCGAAGTCCTGCAAACCTACAATAAAGCCCGTTGGCCTGGTATGTTATGACCACTCTGCGGCGGGGGCGATCGGCGCGAGCGAAGCGTCGTTTTGCAACATCGGCCCGTCGACCCCGCCGTCGACATCTTCTATGCGTGCGCTCGGCTTTCCAGAGTCGATCGTCAGACGAGCCGACCCCGCATTCACCGCGCCCGGTCTGCCAGCACGTTCCGCTTCCTGGATCGACTTGTCGATTTTCGATGACGTGATCGATCGGTGCCGACTTTGATGAGCGCGACAAGGACTATGGGAAGGAGCTGCAAACGAAGCAGACCGCTAACTGAGGCGGCTTCTTTCATGCAGGCCGATCTGCTCCAGATGGTCGGCGATCCAACCAATCGGCCAACCGTTTGTATTCAAGCGCCATGAGCTCTAGTTCACGTCGCGTGGCGTCGGTCGATGCAAGCGCCGCCTGCGTGCGGCATAGGAGCTCAAGGGAGCGATAAGAGGAATTGGGAAGGTCGTGATGCATCGGACGATCCTAGCCACGTTTCCATGTTTGCGGAACTAAGTATGTTAGTTTCACATCCCCAACGGAGGCGCCTTAATCGTCCCAGATCAGTTCGCGGCACTTGAGCGGGAGCACACGTCTCTTTCAATCACCAACGCTCATGAGTCGCTGTCGGTGATGGAGTTACACTGTCTGAATACGATAACGCAGACAGTCATCTAAGACAGCGCCCTCAAGTTTAACTGGGGTCGACGCTGCTCTCTCGTCTCTTTTGGAAAGGGCTCTTGGGTCTTGCGGCCGAGGAAGGTATCGGGCGCTGGACAGTGCTTGAGCACTTCGACCGCTTCTCTGGCCAATTCTCGCAGCATCTCTGCGTCCTGCGCTTCCCGCTGGGACGGACGGCAGACGCCACGCCGCAATAGCATGGTTGCGCTCCTCGACTATGCAGGCGGGAGCGCAATCAGTCTCTCTGCCACCGACGCCTACGGACAGAGCCTCAGCCGGTGATGCCAGGACGATATCACCTTCAGACCATCATTCCCACGAATAAAAAGACCACACAGAACAAATTACGTGCCGACACTTCGCCTCTGGCGTGATCAGCGGACTCCCCGCTCTGACAAGCGGGCGAACTCGCCGATCCCGACGCACCTGCTGCGGGCCCGTATGATCGAAGAACTATCGCTGCCTAGCCAGCGACCTCGATCATCCCTGTTGCGAAGGCAGATTGAACTGAAACACCGCGCCCCTTGGTTCATTCGCACCGGTCCAAAGTCGTCCTCCGTGCGCCTCGATGATCGATTGGCAGATCGACAGGCCCATGCCGGTCCCGCCCGGCTTGGTGGTGTAGAAGGGCTCGAACAGGCGATCGACCATTACCCCGTCAAGTCCGGGACCGTTGTCCCGCACGGCGACAACAACGCGACTTGAGGCATCTCCGGCCGTGCTGATCCGCAGCTCCCGTCCCCCCACGTCGAGGCAGTTCATTGCCTCGATCGCATTGAGGATCAAATTCAGAACAACTTGTTGCAGCTGGACGCGATAGCCCTCCACGCGTGGCAAGCCCGGAGCGAGGTCCGTCTGGATCAAGACACCGTGCTTGAGCAGCTCGCTCCGGGCTATGGTGATCACGTCCAGGATCGCACCATTGACGTCGATGCTCTCTTTCGGCGCCGGCGTTTTCTTGATCAACGAACGGATCCAGCCGATGATCTCGCCGCCCCGCTTGGCGTCTGCGACAATGGATGCGAGCGCCTGCCGTGCCCTTTCGAAATTCGGAGATTGAGATCCCAGCCAGTTCAGTGCGGCTTCTGCGTTGCAGAGCATCGCGGTGATCGGTTGGCTCAACTCGTGTGTCACCGAAGCCGTGACCTGGCCCATTGCCGCCGCGCGATTGGCGTGTGTCAGTTCCGCCTGCATCTCGCGGAACGTCTCGGCGGTTCGCTTGCGTTCGGTGATGTCGCGGCTCAGGCAAATGATCTGTCGTCGGCCGCCTTCGCAGAATTCCCGCATGCGGACTTCGACGGGAAACACGGTGCCGTCCTTTCGGCGATAGCGACTCTCGAGCGTCGTGATGCCGCCGGCCTTGATGCGCTCGCGGTTGATCCGCCAGGTCGCTTGATCAATCTCCAGATCGAAGAAGGACGCAGTTGCCCCAACCAGTTCGCTTCGGCTGTAGCCCAGGCTTTCGCAAGCATTTCGGTTCACGTCGAGAACGCGACCGTCTTCACTGTGAAGCATGAACGTATCTGTGGCGTGGTCCACGAAGGTCCGGAAACGGGCCTCGCTCTCGATCAGCGCCTGTTCGGCGCGCTTGCGCTCCGTGATGTGGCGCCCGACGCCGCGGTAGCCCGTGAAGCGCCCCGTCTCGTCAAAGACGGGCAGGCCGGAGACGGACACGTAGCGCTTGCCGCCATCGGGCGTCGGCCGCGCGTGCTCGAAATCGCGGAACGGAAGGTGGGCATCCAGCATCTCCCGGTGCTTGCGCCAGCCCTCTTCATCAGGCTCCAGATGCGGGACCTCCCACCGCGTCCTGCCGATCTCGGCGACCGGCGGCTCGGCCAGCGTCTCCGCGAACTCCTGGCGGATGAAGCGATGCTGCGCATCGGTTTCCCAGTACACATCGAAGGAGAATTGCACCAAGGTGCGAAAGCGCTCCTCGCTCTCGCGCAGCGCCTCCTCGTGGCGCTTGCGCTGATTCGAATCGAGCGCGACCGACGGCACTTGAACCGGATCTTGCATAATCGACTCTTGCTCGAGAGCGATGGATCAAATCGACAAATTTCTCGCACCGGATAGTGGGGCTGTCCCTCGCCCCCGGAGCGGCAGATAACCCCGACGATCGCCAACGATGCACGGCGGGTCGAACCTCGCAGTGGCCAATGATCGTTCAGGAATATGCCTTGTGACGACTATACTTACGTATACGAGGGCTTCTTTGTTGCCCACTTGCGGGACGAAATTGGTCCGGCCCGCCAAACAACGCGGCTGAGCTCCGTTCCATCAACGCCTGCGTGTGAGGCGAAGCCGTGCGCTTGTGCCGGGGGTGTCGACCCATGTCCGCCGTGCCATGAGGTGACCTGGCTGCCGCGAAATTGATCTTGGTCACAGACCTGGCCCGGCCGGATCTTCCATGTTCGACAGGGTTTGGCCGACCAAACCATGGTTTAGCTTGAACAAAACCTGGTGCTTGCGGTCTCATCCGGACCGCTTGCAGCGAAGCTGATGGGAGACCCCTGTGTGGATACCGGGACTTTCTGTGTCCAAGGCATGAAACTCGCATGACAAGGCACCGGCAGACCCATAACTTTTCGCTTTGAGCGCGCACGAGGGGACAGGGGTGATTCACGCTGGCGTTAGCCCGATGGCGTTGCGTGGTGATCGGCATGGCCACGATGGCCTCGCCGGCCTCACGCCAGGCATCTCGTTTGCTTTGGTGCGACAAGCGCCGCGAGAAATGTTGCGCGTCTTACGGTGCGGCCCTACCGTCATCGCGGAGATCCATTGGCCGTCGGGAGAGGCAGGCGTCTTCCTGCGCTGCCGTATCGAACTGAGCTCAAGAGACCAGTGGCGGTTGCGGCATCGACGGCACGCCCATCAGGCCGCGAACCATCAATCATCTGCATTGGCGATCCTTGCAATGACGTTGCTGCTTGCCGTGTGCGGCTGGATCGTCGGCGGAGCCGAGGGAATGCAGCGGGCGCTGTTGGGAAGCATGCCCCGTCCCGACGAAACCGTCATCTCACGCGAGAGCATGTATCGCTGGTTCGGCGCCCGCCTGCTGTCCCCTGCCGAGGTGCCGGACCTGTTCGCCATCCTGACAGGGGTTTGCTGCCGGGCGGGCCTTACTCGATCGCCGGATCTCTATTGCCTGCCGGCACCGCGCGACATGAATGCCTATGCGCTCGGCGGACCAGAACGCAGTGCCATCGTGCTCACCGAGGGCCTGCTGCGCGGCATGACGCGCGACGAAATTGCCGGGATCCTGGCCCATGAAGTTGCTCATATCCGTAACAATGATGCCCGGACCATGAGCTGGGCGACGGCGTTGCGTCGCGCGATCGATTGGACATCGCTCGCTGGTCTTACGCTGCTGCGGAGCAGCCATCATCATCACGGTGGCATGGCATCAAGCCGGCCACTGGCGACGCTGCTGAGCGCAGCTCCAACTCTCGGTCAGCTCCTTGGATTGGCACTGTCGCGCGTCCGCGAGCTGGATGCAGATGCAACAGCGCTCGAACTGACCGGCGACTCGCGGGCGCTCATCGCCGCACTCGACAAGCTCGAGCGCCATCACACCGGCTCTGCGTCAAGGCCCACATCCGCATTCGCGCATGATCCGATGCGCTTGCTTCGCAGCCATCCCGCCACCTCCGAGCGCGTCGGCACATTACTCAACCTCGCCTATTAGAATGCGCGCAAGTTGACACCAGCGCACATCGGAAAGCTTGCTGACCAGGCAAAGAGTGCTGACGAAAATCCGCGGACTTGAAATTTTGCTGAGATTGATTGCCGCCAAAATATCGCCGCGCTTTCGCGAAACTATTTCGCCGCAAGTACGTTTTTCGCGTCTATGCTCATTGGAAAGATTGGAGAGAGGTCAGCGTAATTGCAGAGCGTCTGAGCGGACGTCGGACATAACATAACGAAATGGCTGGCCACATCGCCAGCGAGGAAAATCCGCTCCACATCTCTCAACGGCTGTCATCTTGTTGCCGCTCTAAAACATCTCACCGTTGGCGTGTCACCTTGAGGGGAAGCAACTTGCATCTCTCAAGTGGACGACGTTGCTTGCGGCTGAGATTTTCGTGCCAAGCATTTCAACTTGAATGTCCAGCGCCGTCGCACCGGCGTGACGATCCGCTATTGCCGCAGAAGGCGTCGCGCATGCGACAGCCTTCGCAAGATCCAGACTTCGCAAGACAGAGACTTGGCAAGACATTGGGCTGAGGGCACCCACCATCGCGAGGAGGCAAGCGATGACCTACTATGACACCCTGCAACAGAACCTCGGGCCTGGTTCGCCATTCGGACAATTCGGTCCGCAACAATGGGGAACCGGAGCATTTGGTTCGCAAGGCGGCCAACAGCATGGAGGAGGCGGTCTTGGATTGGGCCAGGCGGCCTACGGACAGCAATACGGACAGTTCGGCGGTCAGCCGACCTTTGGCGCGTTTGGATATGGCCCCGGCTGGGGCGGCCAAATGGGCTGGGGTCAGCAGCACTGGGGCGGACAACAGCGCCAGCTTTCGCCGCAGGACGTGAGTGAGGTCGTGCGCCAACTGGTACCGGCGCTGCCTCAAATTCTTGCGCAGGCGCAAACTCCGTTCGCAGGAATCGGCTATGCGGCCTACGGCCAGGCACCGCGGCAGCTAAGCCCGCAAGACGTGAGCGAAGTCGTGCGACAACTCCTGCCCATCGTGCCTCAGATCATGGGAATGCTGCAGAGCCAGCCGCAGATGCAGCATTCGGCCATGCATGGCGGTCTCGGTCAGGGTCAATTCGGAGGCCTCGGTCAATTCGGTCTCAGCTATCCGGGGCAGACTCAGCCTGGGCAGTTGTGGGGTGCGCAATCCGGCGCGCCGCAGTTCCAGGCGGCATTCGGCGGCCAGACGCCGTTCGGCCAGCAGCGACAACTGACGCAGCAGGACGTCGCCGACATCACCCGCCAGCTGATCGGCATCATTCCGCAGGTGATCGGTAACCTTCAGGCCTACGGTCAGCAGCGGATGATCTGACCGCACGGTATGGCGCGACCGCCGCCAGACGCGGCGGTCGCGCTCGGCCGTTGCGCACGTCCTCCGAAGGAGAACCCTCATGTCGGATTCAAACCCCTCTGCGGCAACCGCGTCGCAGCGCCACTCCTCAGACATTCAGCAGCTCGTGGGCCTGCTCGGCAATCTGATGCCGCTGCTCTTGCGCCTGCAGTCGCAAGCGTTCGAGCAGCCGTTCCGGACCATGCCCGGCAACTTCCCGATACCGAACGCGGTGCTCGATCATCAGGCCGCGGACAACATGATCGGAGACATGATCGCAGAATCGCTGCGCTCGCTCTCTGCCTATCTCGAGGCCAATGCTGCCCAGCATGCCGGCCTGGAAAACTGCGTTTCGATCGTCACCCAGGCAGCCAACAGGTTTACCGAGCGGGACTATGCGCAGGCCTTCAACCTGATCTGGCTGGCCTATCGGGCGATCGAAGCCGTCCGCGCAGCCGATCCTCGCCTTCCGTTGCTGCGACAGGCTTCGATCGATCACGCGCAATCTTCAATTCACTGAGATCAAGGAGGTGACGCCATGGCAACAGGTCCAGATGATGCGCAACCGACCTCGCGCGGCAATCGACGCAAACCAGCGCGCGCCACTCAATACATGATCGCACCGGCGGGCCCCGGCGTCAGCGCTCAAACGCTGGCCGAACAACTGAATCAGTTCGGCAATATCCTTTGGACCCATGACCAGCGCGGCATCAGCGGTCCTCCCATTGCGATCGTGCGTATGCCCGACGAAGCCGCGGCCGCCTTGCGCCGCTCCACGGGCGGCAGCCTGGTCATCGAGCCCGACAGCATTCTACGAGCTGCATCCTTCGCCGGCCCGGCCTCGTCTTTCATCCCGGCGACCGCGACAATGACCGCACTTGGGCCGGACCTGAACGTGACGATCCGGGTCCTCAGCGAAGCTGGGACGCCCGTGGAGCAGGCAATGGTGCGGCTCATCGGCGAGCAGGGGTCAGTTCAAGGGCGGACGGATGGTGATGGCAGCGTCAGTCTGACGCTGCAGGACGAAGTGCCTGAAACGATCACCGACGTATTCGTCAGCCCACGCTCCGGCCATTGGGGCCTATGGCAACAGCGGCCGTATATCGAGGCCGATGCGGTGAACACCTTCACCCTCAAACCGTTGCCGCTGGCTGGCGGGCTGGATTGGGGCGGCGAAGCGATGCGCTTCGATCGGATTCCAAACCAGTGCCGTGGAGCTGACATCAAGATCGCCCTCATCGACAGCGGCGTGGCGACCAGCCACAAGCAATTGGCGAGGATTGATCACGGCATCGATGCCAGAGGTTGCGAAGAACGCTCGTGGTCGAAAGACGCAGCTGGCCACGGCACGCCTTGCGCAGGCATCATCAATGCCGCTCCGCAGGCCGATCACGGCATCCGCGGCTACGCTCCGGATAGCGAGTTGCATGTTTGCAAGCTTCCCACCGACGCCCGTTGTAGCGACCTGATCGCGGCTCTCGATGACTGCCTGCAAAATGGCATCGACGTGGCGTGCGTTGGCGTCGGTTGCGAGCGGGGCTCCGTGCTGGTCGAGCAGCGCATTGCGATGGCCAAGCAGCAAGGCATCGGCATCATCGCCGCTGCCGGCAACTCCGGAGCAGGCGTGCTGTTTCCGGCCTGTTCTGCCCATGTCATGGCGGTCGGCGCAGTCGGACAGATCGGCAGCTTCCCGGAAGACAGTCCGCAGGCGGCACAGGCCGCAGCGGCCACGGCGGCTTCGGGCGGGTTGTTCGTGCCGCCGTTCGCCTGCCGCGGGCCCGAGCTCGACCTGTGCGCGCCTGGTGTTGCGATTGTCGCCTGCCAGTCGCCGGATGGCTACGCGGTCTGCGACGGCAGCTCGCTTGCGGCGGCTCACGTTGCCGCGCTTGCCGCCTTGATCCTGGCTGACCACGCCGACTTCAAGGGCAGCTTCATCGCAAAGGATTATCGGCGGGTCGAACGGCTGTTCCAGATCCTGAAGGACACGGCGCAACCCATCGGTCATCCATGGCAGACCGGGGCCGGGCTGCCGGATGCGGCCCGCGCGCTTGGCGTCTGGTCCGATCAGCGGCCCCTTGCCGTGCCGCTCAATGCCGGACTGCGCGAGATGCGCAGCGCCATTCGGCAGCTCGATCGGATTCCATTCGGCGCAAGCCAGGCGATGATGTTCGAGCCGCCGCGAGGCCCGGCCAATGTGACGCGGCTTCCGCTGAATCCGGCCCCTATGGCGTTCGAGGCCGCTGGCGGGCAAACGGCAACGGTGCATGAACTCAGAACAGCGATGACGCTCGCTGGTCTGGCGTAAGGACCTGAAAGGATGACACAGGCCCGCAGTCCTAGAACGTCGCGCGCAATCCCGCATAGAAGGCGCGCGGCCTTGCCGGGCTCAGCGAGCGCGGATCGGTGAAAGGATTGCCGCCGTTGGCGAAATTAGGCAGTGCCTCCCTGTCGAAGAAGGTACCGAGCGTCGAGTAACGGTTGTCGAAGACGTTGTCGACGCGACCGTAGATCTGGAGGTTCTTGGTGACCTGGTAAGAGGTGTGGAGGTTGAACACGGCATAGGACGGCAGCTTCGGGAATTGGTTGGATTCGTCGCCGACGAAATACTGGCTTGAGACAAAGAGCGCATCGCCCCCGACCTTCCAAACGTCGGTAACAGCATATTCAACGCTGGCCTTGACGAGGTGGCTCGGCAGGCGCGGAATGTGGTTGCCCGGCAGAACCTGGATATTGCCGTCGGCGTCGGCGAACGGGCTGTTCGAGCCAAGCTGCAGCGCATCGAGGAAGCGCGCATCCAGGAACGCATAGCTCGCCTGGAATTGAATCGCATTCGATTTCAGGCTCACCTCGGCTTCGATACCCTGTCTGCGCGTCCGGCCGACGTTCTGGAAGAAGCCGAATCCCGTCAGCCCCGGAATTGGGGTCGCGAGGATGTCGTTGTAGTTGGTGGCGCGGTAGGCGCCGATCTTCCAGCCGAGCGAGCCGATGTTCAATTCCTTGGTGCCGCGGAAGCCCGCTTCCACGGTCTTGGAGACAACTTGCTGCAGTGACGGATCGGCAATCAAGAACTGCCCGATGACACACGGCCTCGTCGGATCGGCGCACCCGAGTTCAAGCGGCGTCGGCACACGGTTGGCTTCGGAATAGCCCGCATAGGCAGTCACTTCCGACGTGATCTTGTAGGTGCCGCCGACGACCGGATTGAATCGATCATAGGTATGATCGCCATTGAGCGCGGTGCCGAGCTGGTCCATCAGCGTGACACGGGCCGCATTGAACCGCCCGCCTGCCGTCACCGCAAAGCGATCGTCCACGTTGAACGTGTCGAGCGCATAAAGTCCCTGATACTGGTTGACGGTGCGAAGCGACACCGGACCGATTGATGTCGGAACTCCGGACTGGCCCAGAAATATGCCGCTGCCCGTGACGACATAGTTCGTGCCTATGGTTGCCAATTCGGCGCTACCGGTAAAGCGGGTGCTGCTGACATCATAGCTTGCGCCGATCACGAAGCGGTTCTCATGACCGAACAACTGATCGTTGTTGGTCGCCTGCCCGGATACGCCAAACGTGGTCGATCGCGTGCTGGTGCGATCGATCTCGCCAAGTATGGCATCCGGCGCAAAGGGATTGACGAGCTGAGCGCCATTCAGGCCGTTGGCCGGCGGTTGGAGGCCAGTCAAAGGGTTGACGTCGCCAAAGCAGAGCAGCGTCGCATCCGCGGCGCAGGGCTGCGTATCGGTCGGGTTTCCGTCCACGGTGTTCTGGCTGAAGCGCCGCACATGCGCCGTGCCTTCAAACGTCCAAGTCGGCGTCGCCTCCACCTTGCCGGTCAGGTTGAGATAACCGACCTTGTTGGAAGTGGTTTGCGGTGTTGTATAGGTCGCGCCCCAATATTGCTGGAGCAATTCCGCCGGAACAGTGCTGGGGCCGGCCAGGGAATTGTTGGCAAGGCCCATGTTGAGGTGGAATTCGTTGCCTTCAAAGCGATACCCGACATCGCCAAAGAAGCGCCGGACGTCCGACGACGAGAAATTGCGGAAGCCGTTGTCGTGAATGCCTTCAAGCGCTCCGTAGACCGCCCAGTTGTTGTCGACCTGCTTGCCCCATTGTGCAGAGCCATAGATGCGACCGAATGAGCCGCCCATGACGTCGATCTCGGCGCCGTGATAGTTGAAGCCGTTCTTCATCTGCAGATCGATGGCACCACCGAGCGCATTGAGACCGAACGCGGGATTGTTGGTCACAACCAGGGCCGATCGGATCGCGGCTGTCGGGATCAGGTCCCAATTGACAGTATCGGAAAAGGCCTCGTTGATGCGCACGCCGTTCTGATAGACGGCCAAGCCCTGCGGCGTGCCGGCCAGAGGTGAAGCGACGAAGCCGCGAAACTGCACATCGGGCTGGAATGGATTGCCGGTCACCTCATTGATGCTGAGACCAGGCACGTACTGCTGCAGGGCAACGGCGATGTCCGGCGAGCGGGTGCGGCTGATCTGGTTTGAATCGACCGCATTGATGCTGGCTGGAATCTTGTCAACTTCGATGCTGCCGGAGGCGCCGGGCGATGTCGGGTAAACGTAAACCCTGGCCCGGGGACGCGTCGCCACGCGGATCGTGGGTCTCGCCCGAGTGGGCGCGCGCCTGGCGCTGGTCTGCGGCGGTGCCGTCACCTCGACGGCCGGCAGGTTCTGAACGTTGGTCTCCTCGTCCTGTGCGAAAGCTGCGTCGGTACCAACTACCATTCCCGTAAAAATTGAAAGTATAACCAGCCCACGAACCCCCATGGTCGACACGTCTCCACGCGCAATGTTCCGGCTCATTTGTCCCCGCCGGTTTTGACGTGAAGGATACAGGTCAAAGAGCGAAACGCGCCAGCTACAAAAGGTCGGGCGGTATCGGCACCATATTTCCCGACGAAATCGGGAATTATTCCCGATCCTCAACTCGCCGCCGTTGGGATCAGCGCCTCCACCGTCACGCCGCCCTCGCTGGATGCGACGTTGAGCGTGCCGCCGAGCGCGAGAATCCGCTCGCGCATGCCAACGAGACCGAAGCCGAGCTTCTGGCCCTCCTCTATGCCGCGGCCGTTGTCGCAGACCCGCACGCGTGCGCAGCCGCGTCCCTCCCGCGCGACGCCGGGCTGCTCGGCCGGCTCGATCGTGACATTCACCGAGGTCGCGCGCGCGTGACGGAACACGTTGGTCAGCGCCTCCTGCACGATGCGATAGATGGTGAGATCGGCGGTCTCGCCGGTGACCCCGAGCTCGGGCGAGATCGTGGTTTCGATCCGCACGTCGGGATGCGACTCCCGCCACAGCCGCGACAGCGCTTCGAGCGCCTGCCGCAAGCCGAGCTCGGCAAGGCCCACGGGCCGCAGGCGCTCCAGAACCCGGCGGTTGAACTGCTGGAGCGCGTTGACCTGCTCCAGGATCGCACCGCAATGCTTGCGCACCGTCTCGGCACTCAGTTCGCGCGCCTCAGAGAGCTTTGCCAGCGCGCTCGCATGCGCGCGCAGCGAGAACAGATAGGGCCCGAACTCGTCGTGAAGTTCGCGGGCGATCTCCTTGCGTTCCCTGTCCTGGAGCGACACCGCGCGCTCGGCAAGGCGTCGCTTCTCCTCGACCGCCTCGCCCAACGTCGCCGCAAGGTGGTTGAGCCGGGTACAGATCGCAGCGAGCTCCGGCGCGCCGCCGGGCGCGACGCGCGCGTCATAGCGGCCGGCTTCGAGCGCGATCATGGCCTGCGAGAGGGATTCGAGCGGTTTCAGCGCGCGGCTGACGACTGTCATGGTCACCAGGAAGAGCGCCAGCGCGATCGCCGAGCCGATCTCGAGCTGGGTCACGATGCCGTCCCAGATCTCGGCGATCTCGTCATTGGGATGTGAGGTGATGACCAGCGAGCCCGGATTGCCGTGGATCGAAACGGGGACGCTGACCGCGGTCTGCTCGGGATGAACCAGGCTGACGAACCAGGCCGGCGGCGCCCGCGCATCATCATCCTCGCCGGCGCGCGGCGGCGTCAACGCGTTGCCCGCGGCATCGCGCAGCGCGATGCTGATGTGGCGCTTCCGGTTGAGGTCGTGCGCGATCTGGTTCAGCCTGGCGTCGGGATCGGGCGCCTCCTTCAGCTCGGCGACGATCATCTCGATGAACTCGCGCGCCAGCCGGATCACGCTCTGGTCCTCCGCCTGGACGCGCGGCCCCGCCTCTGCGACCTGCCGCGCGATATTGACGCCAAGCCCCAAAGCCAGCACGAGCGCCAGCAGGAGATTGATGCGCCCGCGCAAGGATAAATTTTGCCACATTGCTTTCGCCCGCTGCCCGCGAAGGTTCGTTCATCGGGAGCGTTGACATGACCAAAGCGCCCGATATCTAATCCGAACCGTACAGCAATCTCGGCCGGGTTGCATGGTCCGACGCGGGACGTTCGTTGCGAGCGTTACCGTTGCGGAGGCTCATGCGACGCAAAAACCAAAGGCGCGAATGGCTGTCGCGGGGAACGCCTATGCGCATTCTGATCGTTGACGATCATCCTATCGTAGCCTCCGGCTGCCGTGCCGTGCTGGCCGACGAAGGCGAGATCGATATTCTGGAAGCCGCCGACGCCGAAAGCGGCGAGTGCGTGTTCATCGTCGAGCGCCCCGACATCTGCGTGATCGACATCAACCTGCCGACCGTCTCGGGCTTCGAGCTGGCGCGCCGCATCCTCGATCGCGCACCTGACGCCCGCATCATCATGTTCAGCATGAACGACGATCCGGCCTTCGCCGCGCGCGCCATCGAGTGCGGCGCGAAGGGCTACGTCTCCAAGACCGGCGATCCCAACGACCTCGTCGAGGCGATCCGCGCCGTCGGCAAGGGCGAAACCTATTTGCCGAGCGCGATCGCCCGCAGCATCGCGTTCGCCGGGCCCCAGCTCGCGCAGAATCCGTTGTCGAAGCTGAACGCGCGGGAGATGGAGATCCTGCGGCTACTGAGCGCGGGCAAGAGCCTCTCGGAGATCGCCTGGCTGGTGCAATCCTCCTACAAGACGGTCGCCAATACATCGTCGATCATGCGCCAGAAGCTCGGGGTGAAGACCTCGGTCGAGCTGGTGCGACTGGCGATCGACAGCGGCGTCGCCTGACGAAGCACGCTTTCGCAAAAATTCGGTCACATACGCGTTGCAATCTTGATGTGGCGAGACGCCACGGAGTTTTTCGGCATGACGATCCAGACTGTTTCGACCAACAAATCCTACGGCGGCGTGCAGGGCGTTTATCGCCATGCGAGCAGCGCCACCAAGACCGACATGACCTTCTCGGTCTATGTGCCGCCGCACGAGGACGGCGCAAAGCTGCCGGTGGTCTGGTATCTCTCCGGTCTCACCTGCACGCATGCCAACGTCACCGAGAAGGGCGAGTTCCGCCGCGCCTGCGCCGAGCTTGGATTGATCTTCGTCGCGCCCGACACCAGCCCGCGCGGCGCTGACGTGCCTGGTGACCCCAACAACGCCTATGATTTCGGCCTCGGAGCCGGCTTCTATGTCGACGCGACGCAGGAGCCGTTCGCACGCAATTATCACATGTGGAGCTACGTCACCGACGAGTTGCCGAGGCTTGTCGCGGAGACGTTTCCGGTCGATGCCAAGCGTCAATCGGTGATGGGGCACTCGATGGGCGGCCACGGCGCGCTGACGGTCGCGCTGCGCAATCCGCACCGCTATCGCGCCGCCAGCGCCTTTGCGCCGATCGTCGCGCCCTCCCAAGTGCCCTGGGGCACCAAGGCGCTCACCGGCTATCTCGGTCCCAACAAGGACACCTGGCGCGCGCACGACACCGTCGCGCTGATCGAGGACGGCGCGAAATATTCGGGCTTTCTGGTCGACTACGGCGATGCCGATAACTTCTTGACGGAGCAGCTTCGCCCTGAGCTGCTGGAGGCCGCCTGCACGAAGGCGAATATCCCGCTGACGCTGCGGCGACAGCCCGGCTACGACCACAGCTACTACTTCATCTCGACCTTCATGAGCGATC
Source organism: Bradyrhizobium sp. UFLA05-153 (assembly GCF_054185185.1). Lineage (NCBI taxonomy): Bacteria > Pseudomonadati > Pseudomonadota > Alphaproteobacteria > Hyphomicrobiales > Nitrobacteraceae > Bradyrhizobium > Bradyrhizobium sp. UFLA05-153. The sequence goes on along the minus strand of NZ_JBBIAM010000037.1, from coordinate 58,219 downwards.
ACCTGCACTGGCACGCGGCGAGATTGACGGCGTAAGGTGGAGCATGCTGCTTTCCGTTCTCCCTTGCGGGAGAAGGTGGCGAAGCGGGTTCAGCGGTGCCTGGGGCGCGAAGAAGCTCCTCTACTCCGGCTTGCCGTAGTTCGGGGCGAGGAGGCGGTTGCGGATCAGGTAGCTCATGGCGCGGGACCAGGATTCGTCGGTATTGCCGCGCATGTCGGCGCTGGCCACCGTCACGAGATTTCCGGTGTGCACGTCGCGCAGGTAAATGTTGAGGTTGAGGATCAGGTTCGAGACCTTCTGCACCACGCCGGTGATTTCGAGATCGGCGCCCAACTGCCCCGCCAGCTTGACGTCGCAACCGCCGCAAGCCTGGAGATTGCTGTGCCGGGCCGCATCACTCACCGGCGCGATATCCACGACCTGGAACTTACCCGATTGTGCCAGTTCCTTGCGCAACTGATCGCTGATCCGCAGCATGCGCTCGTTCTCCGGCTTCGATCCGTAGAACTCCCCCGGCAGGCTGGTGTCGATCAACTCGAAATCGAACACCGCAAGTTTCGGCGGATCGGCGAATGCGGCCGTACCAGTCAACACAAATAAGCCGGCCAGCAAAAGCGCTCGCATGATCGTGACCTGCTCCCTCGTGTCGCGACGACGAAATGCGGGGTTGCAAGCTAAGCCAAATCGGTCATGTTTCAAGGCGGGAAATACCTCTACCGATACCTAAGCCGGGGAGGACGACAAGGAGGAAGCATGATCCGATGGTTGGTCGGCCTGATCGGCGTCAGTCTTGTTGGCGCTGGTCTTGCGGCGACGCAGGCGCTCGCGGCCGAGCCCACCGAGATCGGGATCGGCTATCTCGGCGTCGCCGGCACCAGATCGACCCTGTCGCTGGTCGAGCAGCCCGCCGAAAATGACGGCGTCGCCGGCGCGCGGCTTGCGGTCGAGGACAACAATACCACCGGCAAATTCCTCAACCAGCGCTTCAAGCTGGAGGAGCATCGCCTGAAGGAGGGCGAGGATCCGGTCCAGGCCGCGACCGCGCTCGCCGAGCACAACGGGTTCATTATCGCCGACCTGCCGGCGGACGCGCTTCTGAAGGTCGCCGACGGCCTGCGCGATCACGGCACGCTGCTGTTCAACGCTGGTGCGATCGACGAGCGGCTGCGCGAGACCGATTGCCGCGCCAATGTCATCCACGTGGCGCCGACGCGCGCGATGCTGGCGGATGCGCTCGGGCAATATCTGGTGTGGAAGCGCTGGTCGCGCTGGCTGCTCGTGGTCGGCTCGCATGACGAGGACAAGCTCTATGCCGATGCGCTGCGCCGCGCCGCCACGCGCTTCGGCGCCAAGATCGTGCAGGAGCGAACGTTTGAGGATACCGGCGGCGCCCGCCGCACCGATAGCGGCGTGACGCTGATCCAGCGCCAGATGCCCGTTTTTACGCAGCAGGCCCCTGCGTATGACGTGCTGGTCGTCGCCGACGAGAGCGAGGTGTTCGGTGCCTACCTGCCTTATCGTACTTGGGACCCCCGTCCTGTCGCAGGCTCCGCCGGCCTCGTGCCACGCAGCTGGGATGCGGCGCAGGACCAGTGGGGCGCCATCCAGATGCAAAACCGCTTCATGAAGCTGAATTCGCGGCGCATGACCGGGCTGGACATGCAGGCCTGGACCGCAGCGCGCATGATCGGCGAAGCGACCTCGCGCACCAATTCCGGCGACGTCAAGAAGGTCGCCGACTTCATCAAAGGGCCGGATTTTTCCGTCGCCGCCTTCAAGGGCACGCGGCTGACCTTGCGCGACTGGAATTTGCAGCTCCGCCAGCCGATCCTGCTGGTCGACGGCCGCATGGTGGTGTCGGTGTCGCCGCAGGAAGGTTTTTTGCACCAGGTCTCCGAGCTCGATACGCTCGGCTATGATCGCCCGGAGAGCAAATGCAAGTTGAAGTGAGCAACATGAGATGAAATCCGGCTACCGCCACAACGACGCCGCGCCCCCTCTCCCGCTTGCGGGAGAGGGTTGGGGTGAGGGTGTCTCCGCAAGAAAGAACCCCCTAGAGGAACGAGCCCTCACCCGCATCGCATCTTACGAAGCGATGCGACCTCCCCCGCAAGCGGGGGAGGTGAATCGAGCCCGTGGAGAGGGCGTTCGCATATCGCGTGGTTGGTTGCTATTGGCCCTGCTGATCTGGCCTCTCGCCGCGCCGGCACATGCGTTCATCGCCTATGTCTCGAACGAGAAGAGCAACACCGTCACGGTGATCGACACCGAGAGCTGGACGGTGACCAAGACCATCAAGGTCGGCCAGCGCCCGCGCGGCATCGAGTTCACGCGCGACGGGAAATTCGTCATGGTCGCGGTCGGTGACGACGACACCATCCAGGTGATCGACGCCAAGACGCAAGGCATCGTCGACACCCTGCCCTCCGGCCCCGACCCCGAGCTGTTCACCCAGGATGCGAGCGGCAAGGTGCTCTATGTCGCGAACGAGAACGACAACACGGTCACTGTGATCGATCTGGAGAAGCGCGCGCGGATCGGCGACATCCAGGTCGGCGTCGAGCCGGAGGGCATGACCATCAGCCCCGACGGCAAGACGCTGATCAACACGTCGGAAACGACCAACATGGCGCATTTCATCGACACGGATTCGCGCCAGATCGTCGGCAACGTGCTGGTCGACGCGCGCCCGCGCTTTGCCGAGTTCAAGCACGACAGCTCGGAGCTCTGGGTCTCCTCGGAGATCGGCGGCACCGTCTCGATCATCGATCCCAAAAAACGCGAGGTGATCGGCAAGGTCACTTTCGAGATCCCCGGCCTGCGACGCGAGGCGATCCAGCCGGTCGGCATCGGCATGACCAAGGACGACAAGACCGCCTTCATCGCGCTCGGGCCCGCCAATCGCATTGCCGTGGTCGACACCGCCACGCGCAAGGTGACGAAATATCTCCTGGTTGGACAGCGGGTCTGGCACATGGCGTTCACGCCGGATGAAAAATATCTCCTCACCACCAATGGCGTATCCAACGACGTCTCGGTCATCGACGTCGCAGCGCAGAAGGTGATCAAGACCATTCAGGTCGGCGAACTGCCCTGGGGCATTACGATCGCGCCATGACGACACCTGCACCGATCGCCGCCTCGACCGAAAGCGCGCCCCGGCTAGAGGCGGCCGCAGTGCCGGCGCTGTCGATCGACGGCATCAGCCACGCTTATGGCCCGCGCCGTGCGCTGATCGACGTCTCCTTCACGGTTCAGCCTGCGAGCTTCACGGCACTGCTCGGCCTCAACGGCGCCGGCAAGAGCACGCTGTTCTCTCTGATCACCCGCCTGTTCGGGATCCAGACCGGCCACGTCGGCATTTTCGGCCATGACATCAGCCAAAATCCTGGTGAGGCGCTGCGGCTGTTAGGGGTCGTGTTCCAACCGCGTACGCTCGACCTCGACCTGTCGCTGACGCAGAACCTGCTCTACCACGCCGCGCTCCATGGCATCAGCCGGCGCGAGGCGGCCGCGCGTAGCGCAGAGCTGCTTGGTCGCATCGGTCTTGCCGACCGCGCCGGCAACAAGGTGCGCGATCTCTCGGGCGGGCAGATGCGGCGGCTCGAGATCGCGCGGGCGCTGCTGCACCGGCCGCGCCTGTTGCTGCTGGACGAGCCGACCGTCGGCCTCGACGTCAAGGCCCGCGCCGACATCATCAGCCATGTCCGCCAGCTCGTGACCGAACAAGGCATCGGCGTGCTCTGGGCCACGCATCTGTTCGACGAGATCACGGCGAGCGACGACCTCGTCGTGCTGCATCAGGGCAAGGTGCTGGCGAAGGGACCGGTCGGCCGCGTGATCGCCGAGGCCGGCGCGCAGGACGTCAATTCCGCCTTCATGCGCCTCACCGGGGCGCAGACGATGCCGGGAGGCGGCGCATGAGCAGCATCACCACGCGCGACGCCACACCACGCGGCTTCCCGCTCTCGGCCTACATGACCTGCCTCACCGGCATCGTCTGGCGCGAGGGCCTGCGCTTCCTGCACCAGCGCGAGCGCTTCGTCTCCGCGCTGGTGCGTCCGCTGGTCTGGCTGTTCATCTTCGCCGCCGGCTTTCGTCAGGTACTCGGCATCTCGATCATCCCGCCCTACGAGACCTACATCCTCTATGAGGTCTATATCGCGCCCGGGCTGATGGCGATGATCCAGCTCTTCAACGGCATGCAGTCCTCGCTCTCGATGGTCTATGACCGCGAGATGGGGAATATGCGTACGCTCCTGGTGAGCCCGCTGCCGCGCTGGTTCCTGCTGTCCTGCAAGCTGCTCGCGGGCACCGCAGTGTCGCTCTTGCAGGTCTACGCGTTCCTGGTCATCGCCTGGGCCTGGGACATCACGCCGCCGCCCTCAGGCTATCTCACCGTGCTGCCGGCGCTGGTGCTGTCGGGCCTGATGCTGGGCTCGCTGGGCATGCTGATCTCCTCCGGCATCAAGCAGCTCGAAAATTTCGCCGGCGTGATGAACTTCGTGATCTTCCCGATGTTCTTTGCCTCATCAGCCCTCTATCCGCTGTGGCGCGTGCAGGAAGGCAGCCCGTATCTCTACTATGTCTGCCAGGCCAATCCGTTCACCCACGCGGTCGAGCTGATCCGCTTCGCGCTCTATGGGCAGATCAACTGGATCTCGCTGGCGGTGGTCGCGACCTGCACAATCGTCTTCATGATCGGCGCGATCTATGCCTATGATCCGTCGCGAGGGCTGGCGCGACGCGGGCCCGCGGGAGGCGAAGGATGAGATTCCGGATCGTGACCATAGCCGTCCTGGCGGTCGCCGCATCGACCGCGGCCTCGCAGGCGGCCGATCCGCGCTATCCCGACTGGCCCTGCACGCAGGCAAAAGTCCCGGAAGTCTCGCTCGCCGCGGTCTGGGCCGGCCCGCCGCTCGACGACGTCCAGGACAAGTGGAAGGACAATGCCAAGGTGAGCGCGCTGGTCTCAAAATTATCGGCGCGCAAGACGCCACTGGATGACGCCGAAAAATCAGTGAAGGAGTTTCTGGCAAGCTCCGCCTCCGACAAGACCATGAACGCAAAGCTCCTGTTCGCCGGCCTGTTCGACACGCTCAACGCCCAGCGCTCCTCGGTGATGAACGGGCTCGAGCGGGTCAGTCGCAAGCAGCGCGAGGCCGCCGACAAGGTCCGCGACGACACCATCGAGCTCCAGAGGTTGCAGGGCGCAACGCCGCGCGACGAGGCCAAGGTCGACGCGCTGTCCAATCAGCTGATCTGGGAAACCCGCATCTTCGAGGACCGCCGCAAGGTGGTCCGCTTCGTTTGCGAGGTGCCGACGGCAATCGACCAGCGCCTGTTCGCACTCGGACGCGTGATCCAGCAGGAAATGGAATAGCGTCAGTCTCGTTGACGCCTGCGCGAACAGGGTTCCCGCTGCCCAGCGGGAATCGTGAACCTTTGCCACACTGTCGGCCGGAACCAAATCTATTTAAGATGTCTTGTCGAAATGAAACCTAGACGTCGGGAGGCCTCGATGGGAACAGCAAAACTCCTTCTCGCCAGCGCTGCGGCCATCGGCTTGCTTGCCTCGGCGGCCATCGCCGAAGACAACATGAACGGAATGATCACCAAGATCGACCGGCTCAACAGCACCATTTCGATCCAGGAGGTGCAAGGCGGCACGGTCGGCGCCAATGGCGGTGCGACGGGCCCGGTGCAGGAGTTCAAGGCCAAGGATGCAGGCATGCTCGAGAGCGTCCATGCCGGCGATCGCGTGAGCTTCTCCACCGACGCCAACGGCTCCAAAACCATCACCAAGCTGCAAAAGGCGAAGTAGCGGCGCCTCGCGCGCGCCTGCTATTTGCCTTCATCCGGCCGCGGCTCCGGCTGTGTCTGTGATGTCATGAGCCTGGCGCGTTCCCAGCCGTCGGTACCCTCGGGATACCAGGCGATGTTGGCGTAGCCATAGCCGAGCGCGCGCTTGGCCGCGTTCCACGACATCCAGCAGTCGGCGAGGCAGTAGATGACCAGCAACGCCGACTTGCTGCCGTGCGAGGCGCGTTCAAGGCCGCGGCGGAAATAGTCCTCCATCGCGGGCGGCAGCGCGCCATAGCCGGTGTCCGGCAGCCAGATGCTGCCGGGGATGTCAAAGCGCGGCGTATCGCGCCAGATCGTGCCCGCGGGAAGATTCTTGGGCTTCGGCGGGCGCGGCATCACGTCGATGAAGGTGCCGCTCTTCTCGTGCCAGATCGCTTCCGCCTCCGCCGTCGTCAGCACGCGCGCGCCGGCGAGCGTCGCCGGCACCGGCGCCCGGTAGTTGTCGGTGCGATAACCCTCCGGCTCAAAGGGCTCCTGCTGCTGCGCAAGCGCCGGCGCGAGGAGCGCTGCGACAACGAGCGCAGCGGCAAGATGCCGCCTCATGAGAACGTACTCATGGCGATTTCGTCATGGCGACTTCTTGGCAGTCTCCGCGCCGAGCGGGCGGTCGCTCTCATCGAGCAGCGGCACGCCAAAATCGACCAAAATCCTGTTGATCTCGGCCTGGTTCTCCTGGATGAGCCGGTTGAGCTGCCGCTTCCAGTTCTGGTCGGCGGGGCGCACGCCCATCCCGATGCGATAGACGAGCTTTGGCCCGGTGGTTTCCTTCACCAGCGCCGTGACATGGAGCGGCTGCGCGGCCTTCTTGGCGTAAAAGCCGGCCATCGGGCCCCACAGCACGCCGGCATCGATCTTGCCGGCATTGAGATCGTCAACCATCGCCTGCGCCGAATTGTCGAAGCGGGTGTCGATCATCAACGGATAGGGCTTTGCGTTCGCCATCAGGCCCGCGATCGCCATGTTGGTCGCCGGGGGAGTGCCCGCGATGATGCCGATGTGCTTGCCCTTCAGCCTCTCGTCCTCGAGCGTATCGACGTCCTCGAGCCCGCTGCCGGGCTTGGCGATCAGCGCATAAGAGGTTCGGTAATAGGGATTGGTGCCCTGGACGAGATCATCGCCTTGCGGAAAGCCCATGATGACGTCGCAGCGATGCGCGCCCAGCGTCATGCGCACGAAGCCGGTCGCCTGCGGGAAGAAGACGTAGTCGAGCTTCTTCTGGAGTTTTTCGGCGAAGAATTCCGCGAGCTTGTTCTCGAAGCCCTCCCCCTTCTCGTTGGAGAACGGCAGGTTGCGCGGATCGGCGCAGACGCGCAGCACTTTTGGATCGACCAATTCGAACGAAAGATCGCCGCCGTCCGTGGTCTGTGCGCGCGCGGCGCCATCAGCGACAGATATTGCAGCAATCGCCAACATCGAGAACAACCAGCGACGATGTCGTCCGGCCTCCGTCATCGCGCTTCCTCCTGTTTTCTTGATTGAATGCTATCCATGGATCACGTTACGCGCCATGGTTGGCGAAGTTTCTTGCCGACTTCGCTTGATGACTCGACTTGTTGCAGTGCAATGCCGCGCGATGTTCGGAACTGAGGCGTAAAGATGGCGCATGTCGCTCGGCTGATCGCGGTGCTTGCCCTGCTGGGACTCTCGACGCTAGCACGCGCAATCCCACCTGAATTGCCTGTGAGCGAAGTCGCCCCCGGAATTTTCGTGCACGCCGGGGCAATTGCCCTGATGAACTCCGAGAATGAGGGTGCGATCGCCAATGTCGGCTTCGTCATCGGCAAGGACGCGGTCGCGGTGATCGACACCGGCGGCAGCGTCCGCGAGGGCGCGGCACTGCTTGCCGCCGTACGGGCGCGGACCGACAAGCCGATCCGCTACGTCATCAACACCCACGGCCATCCCGACCACATCTTCGGCAATATAGCCTTCGCCCACGAGGGCACGAGCTTCGTTGGCCATGCGAAGCTCCCGCAGGCGCTTGCCACACGCGGGTCGTTTTATCTGGACAATTTCCGCCGGACCATGGGCGCGGAGCTGATCGATCCCGTCAGGATCGTGCCGCCGACGCTGCTCGTCACCGACACAATGCGGCTAGACCTCGGATCGCGTAGTCTCGTATTGCGGGCGTGGCCGGCCGCACACAGCGACAACGACCTGACGGTGCTGGACGAGGCGAGCAAGACGCTGTTTGCCGGCGATCTCGTGTTCCTCGGCCATGTTCCGGTGATGGACGGCAGCATCCGCGGCTGGCTCGCTGTGCTCAGGCAGATCGAAACCTTGCCGGCGCAGCGTGTCGTTCCCGGTCACGGTCCCGTGAGCGATTGGCCCGCAGCGCTCGCCGATCAGCGCCGTTATCTCGAAACCCTGCTCGCCGACGTGCGCGCGCTCAATCAGAAGGGCGAGCCGATCAGGGCGGCTGCGGACAAGGCAGGCGCAAGCGAGCATGGGCGCTGGCAATTGTTCGACGATTACAATGCGCGCAACGCAACCGCAGCATTTTCGGAAATTGAATGGGAGTAGCGCTCGCGCTACGCTGCCGCCCTGCTTCGTCCACGCGAGAGCCGCGCTCATGATCAAACATTCGCTTCGCCTGACCTTTGCGGCCACACTGCTCGGCATGGCGCTCGCGGCACCGCCCGCGCGCACTGAAGAGGCCTATGATCCCTGGCCGGGCCTCGTGCAGGACATCTTCAACAACCGCCCGATGAACGACGGCAACGACGTCATCGGCATCGAGATGCCTTACCGTGCGGAAGATGCGGCCATCGTGCCGGTCACGCTGCGCGCAAAGCTTTCGCCCGGCGACAACAGGCGCATCCGCGCGATCACGCTGGTGATCGACCGCAACCCGGCGCCGATGGCGGCGAGGTTCGAGCTCGGGCTGGATGCCAATGTCTCGGAGATCTCAACGCGCGTGCGGGTCAACAACTACACCGACGTCCACGCCGTCGCCGAACTCAGCGACGGGCAGCTCTATGTGAGCAAGACCTATGTGAAAGCGTCCGGCGGCTGCTCCGCACCGGCGGCGAAGAACGCCGAGGAAGCCAAAAATCGGCTCGGCCAGATGCGCTACCGGCAATTCGCCCGCGCGGATGAAGCGCCCGCCAGCCGGATCCGGGAGGCGCAGATCATGATCGGCCATCCCAACAATTCCGGCTTGCAGATGGATCAGGTCACGCAGCTCTATATCCCTGCGTTCTTCGTCAACCAGCTCAGGCTCTGGCAGGACGACAGCCTCGTGCTCGCAGTGGAAGGCGGCATCTCGATCTCGGAGGATCCCAACATCCGCTTCACCTACGTCTCCACCGGCGCAAAACACTTTCGCGCGGAGGCGACGGATACGGACGGGCACATATTCCGGAACGAGTGGGATGTAGAGAGGCCGGGGATGTGACTTTCGATCTCCGTCATTCCGGGGCGGTCCGCAGGACCGAACCCGGAATCTCGAGATTCTCAGGTGCGCAAGTGCGCACCATAGTTCGATGCTTCGCATCGCCCCGGAATGACGGAGTCATCAGAAACACCTCACCTCGGCCTCGGCCTGCGCGCGCCGGAGATCGTTGACGGCTGAGGTTGCCTGCTCCGAGGTGCGAAACTGGGCGCCGAGGTTTCCACGTACCTGCGACATGCTGAGCGCGGTTTCTGCGGTGACATATCGTTCATAGGGCACGATCGAGGCGACGACATCGATCGAGCAGGAGCATTGCTCGATCGCCTGCCGGGTCTCGCCATTGGCCTTCATACAACCATAGACGTATTCGGCACGTGCCGCGGTCGGATAATCATTGGCCTCCTCGGCCGGCGCCGCCATCGCGGTGGCGGCGAGCACGGCTAGGGCGGCGACAATCGGTCGTAGCTGTCGTGCTGAGATCATGGCCGTCCTCCCGCTGGTTGCGATGGAAACTATGCTATGCCTATGGTTCTGAAAAGCACACGTCTTATGGAAATGGCCTGGAAGTGATGGGACGCTTGGTTCGAACATTGGCCGTATCGATTGCTCTCGCGTTGACGCAAGGCGGGACCAGCCACGCTGCGGACACAATCCGCCTCGCGGTGCAGAAAACCGGGACCTTCTCCTGGGAACTGGCTGCGATCCGCGACCAGGGTCTCGACAAGGCCGCCAATCTTTCGCTCGAGGTCACCGAGCTCGCGAGCACCGAGGCCGGCAAAATCGCGATGCGCGCGGGCAATGCCGACATCATGCTGTCGGACTGGCTGTGGGTGTCGCGCGAGCGCGCGCTCGGCGCCAAGCTGACCTTCTATCCCTATTCGAGCGCGCTCGGCGCGGTGATGGTGCCTGCCTCTTCGCCGATCAAGACGCTTGCGGACCTGAAGGGCCGCAAGCTCGGCGTTGCCGGCGGCGCCATCGACAAGAGCTGGCTGCTGCTGCAGGCGCGGATGAAGCAGGACGGCATCGACCTCAAGTCCGACGCGAGCATCGTCTACGGCGCCCCGCCGCTGCTCGCCGCCAAGGCACTCGACGAAGAGATGGATGCGAGCCTCAATTTCTGGAATTTCTGCGCCCAGCTCGAGGCCAAGGGCTTTCGCCGCCTCGCCGGCATCGAGGAGATCTTGCCCAATCTCGGCGCCAAGGGACCGGTCGCGGCAGTCGGCTACGTCTTCGACGAAGGCTGGGCGGCGAGCCACCGTGACGTCGTGGCGCGCTTCATCGCGATGACACGCAAGGCCAAGGAGCTACTGACCACCTCGGATGCCGCATGGGAGAAGGTCGCACCGCTGACCGGCACCAGCGATCCCGCCCTGCTGCAGGCCTATCGCAACCGCTATCGCGACGGCATCCCGCACCGGAACATTGACGACGAAGAGGCCGATGCGCGCGTGCTCTATCGCGTGCTGGCCGAGGTCGGCGGCCGTGAGCTGGTCGGGCCGGCACCGGAGCTCGATCCCGGCACCTTCTATCACGCACCCGGCGGAGACTGAGGTTGCTGCGTCTCGTCTCGTTTGCCCTGTTTCTTGCGATCTGGTGGATCGCCGCGCTGTTCGTCGGCGGGGCAAAACTGCCCTCGCCGCCTGCGGTGCTCAACGTGATGATCGCGGAAGCGGCCTCCGGCGCGCTGTTCCTGCATCTCGGAGCGACGCTGGCGCGCGTCATACTGGCCTTCGTGCTGGCGATGTCGCTCGGCAGCGCGATCGGTTATCTCATGGGCCGCAACAGGCTCGCCGACCGGCTCGGCGATCCCTGGCTGATCCTGCTGCTCAACCTGCCCGCGCTAGTCGTGATCGTGCTCGCCTATATCTGGGCTGGCCTCACCGAAGCCGCAGCCATCGCGGCGATCGCGATCAACAAGCTGCCGACCGCGGTGGTCACCTTGCGAGAGGGGACGCGGGCGCTTGACCGCTCGCTGGACGAGATGGCGACGGTGTTCGCGATGTCGCGCTGGCGCACCTTCCGCCACGTCGTGCTGCCGCAGCTTGCGCCCTATGTCGCCGCCGCTGCGCGCTCCGGCCTGTCGCTGGTCTGGAAGATCGTGCTGGTCGCCGAACTCCTGGGACGGCCGAACGGCGTCGGCTTCGAGATCGGCGTCGCCTTCCAGCTGTTCGACACGCCGCGCCTGCTCGCCTATTCGCTGACCTTTGCGGCCGTCGTGCTCGTCATCGAGACCCTGCTGGTGCAGCCGTTTGAAACCCGCTCAACCCGGTGGCGGCCCCGTGCGGCTTGAAGTCGACATTTTAGGCAAGACCTTCACGAGCGCCGCGGGCGGGACGCACGAGGTGCTCGCGCCGGTCAAGTTCTCGCTCGGCGCCGGCGAGGTCGGCGTCCTGATCGGCCCGTCCGGCTGCGGCAAAAGCACGATGCTGCGCATCATCCTGGGTCTCGACCGCGATTTCCGGGGCGACATCAGGCGCCCGCCGAACGCGCGCGTCGGCATGGTATTCCAGGAGCCGCGGCTGTTGCCGTGGCGTTCGGTCGAGCAGAACGTGCGGCTGGCGGCTCCCGAGGTCGACGACGTCAAGCTTTCCGAGCTGTTCAAGATCCTCGAGCTGGAAGCGCATCGCAGCCACTATCCCGGCGAATTGTCGCTCGGGCTTGCGCGCCGCGTCGCGCTCGCCCGCGCTTTCGCCGTCGAGCCCGACCTGCTGGTGCTCGACGAACCCCTCGCCTCGCTCGACGACGCGCTGGCCGGCCGCTTGCGCGAGGAGATTGCAACGCTGGTCGCAAGCCGGCCGGTGATGACGCTCCTGGTGACGCACAGCCTGGACGATGCGGTGCGCCTCGGCGACCGCCTGTTCTTCCTGTCGCCGCGGCCGGCACGGATGCTGGCCGAGGTGCCCATCGGCATCCCCCGCGGCGCGCGGGGCGAGGCCGAGATCGCCGCGATCAAGGCCGGCCTCGTGCGGCGAACGCAGGGCGAGCGCGCCGGGCGCGATGTCTCATAGGCGGCCGCTTTGCTAAAGCGCGATAAGATCGCGCTTTAGGTTATTGTTGGAGCATGATCTTTTCGGAAAACCGCTTCCCACTTTTCCGGATCATGCTCTGGCGTGCTAAACAAGCCGGCGGCGGAGTTTGATCATGAAGCGAACGGTCGCCCTGACGATGTTCGGCCTCGCGCTTGTCGCGTCTGCGGCAAACGCGCAAGACATGATGCGCGACCTCGACCTCACCTCGCCGGCGATGACGTCGGCCGAAATGACGAGGCCGGAGGTCGAAGCCGCGCTGGCGAAAGCGAATGCGGCCGCGCCGGCCGATTTTACCGGCAAGCGGCTGTCCGGCCTTGATCTCTCGGGGCTGGACCTGTCCGGCGCCATCCTCCGCGCCGCGCGGCTCAACAAGACGAAGCTCGCCGGCGCGCGGCTGGATCGCGCGATCCTCGACCAGGCCTGGCTGCTGGAGGCCGACCTCACCGGCGCAAGCCTGAAGGGCGCCAATCTGTTCGCCTCGCAGATGGCTCGCGCGCGTCTCGACGGCGCCGATCTGACCGGGGCGCGCATCGCCGCCGACCTTTCCGGTGCAAGCCTCATTGGCGCGTCCATCGCGGACGCGCATCTCGGCGCCGACATGCGCAACCAGTCGATGGGATTGATGCGGACGGTGCTGCGCTCGGCGAAGCTTTCGGGGCTGAACGCGCGCAACGCCGACCTCTCGCGCGTCGATCTCGAATTCGCCGTACTCAAGGGCGCCGACCTCACCGGCGCCTCGCTCAAAAGCGCCCAGCTCGGCGGCGCGGATCTCAGTGGCGCGACCGTCATCGACGCTGATTTCGAGGGCGCCGATCTCGTCTCGACCAGGCTGGTCGCACCGATCGGACTTGACCGCGCGAAGAATTTCGACAAGGCAAGGAACGTCGAGCGCGTCATCAGAGAATGACGGCATGAGGAGGAGCGGCTGATGATGCGTTGGTGTCTGGCTTTGATCGTGGTGGTGGCGTGTGCCGGCGAAGCTGCCGCGCAGGGCAAGGGCAAAGGCATCCGGCTCTGGAATCTGACCTCGGAGACCATCTCCGGCTTCCAGCTCTCGCCCGCCGGCAAGACCGAATGGGGACCGAACCAGACCTTGAACGACAAGGACAAGGAGGTCGACCATGACGAGCGGCTGCGCATCACCGGCGTCGAGCCGGGCCGCTACGACGCCAAGGTCAGCTACCCCAACTCACGGCAGTGTGTCGTCCGCGATATCGAAATCAGGGCGGACGCGGTGTTCTCGATTGCCGACAAGGACCTGAAGGACTGCACCAAATAGCGTGGCGGCTCAGGCGGCGGGCTTTGCTCCGCCCGCCTCCGCCTTGTCGTTGCTGTGCGGATATTCGCAGCGCCAACGCACGGCCTGCCATTTCGGATGCTCGCCGACCCATTGCGCGATATAGGGCGGCGCCGCCATGGCGCACTGCCTCGGTGACCCGCCATAGGCGAACACCAGGTGCTGCTCCTCGCAGGTGGTCGGCGAGAGCACCGCGCAGACAGTCACAATCAGATCAATCGGATTCATGCCTGAAATCCCTCATAGTCGCCAAGAGATAGCATAAAGGGCTACGCTGCACGCGGCGGGAAGTTTCAAACCGGCGTGAAATGGCGCAGGAACCGGCGGGTCAAAGCCCTCGCGCTGATAGCCGCTGGGCCCTCCACGGCGCCGCGGGACGAAACCCGCGCCTTGCCGCCAGTTGATTTCGCCAATAAGCTGGTTCCCAACAAACTGCTAACAGGCTAATGGCTCTCGCAGAAACCCGATGGCGCGGCGTTGCAGTCGCTGTGCGTTTGCTGGCGCTGGTTGCCGGCATCACGACCTTCGCCGGTCAAACCCCTCAAGCTGTTTCGCAGCCGTCGCAATCGGACAGCCCGAATGCGAGCCGCGCCGAGCCATCCCGCACTGCAAACACCGAGCAGGCCGTCGTCAAACTCACTCCCAGCCAGCAGAAGCAGATTGGACTTGAAACGGCAGTTGTGGAAGCAGCGCCGCACCCCGAGCAATTTCGCGCATACGGCGCAGTGCTGGATATCTCCCGCATCACCGAGCTGACCAACAGTTACGCCAATGCGCAGGCTCAGCTCCAGACGGCCCAGGCCCGATTCGAGGTTGCAAAGAGCGCATTCGACCGGACCAAAAATCTCGTCGACTCCGCGGCGCTTCCAAAGAAGGAAGCCGAAACCGCAGAGGGAACGTTGCGGACGGACAAGGCCGCGCTCGCGGCTGCGGAGTCACAGCTCAGGACTCTCGCCGCAACGGCGCAGCAGGAATGGGGGCCGGTGATCGGCCGCGGCATCGTCGAGCGCTCCCCCGCCGTGGTCCGGCTGATCGAACGCGATCAATTTCTCGTCCAGGTGACGCTGCCGCCGGGCGTAACCGTCATCGGGACCCCAGGGACGGCTCTCGCGCAGGCGCCGACGCGGAACGCGAATATCGATCTGCAGTATGTCTCCCCGGCGACGCGTACCGACCCGCGCATTCAGGGATTGAGCTATTTCTTCTCGGCACCTGGCGACAGCGGACTGCTGCCCGGCATGAACACCACGGTTTACGTGCCGTCAGGCAACACATACGAGGGCGTGTTCGTCGAGGATACCGCAATCGTGCGGTGGCAGGGTCGATCGTGGGTTTACCTGCGCGTCAACGCCGATGGCTTCAGACGTCATCCGATCAACACCGATCAGCCCGTATCGGATGATGACTACGTCGTCCGGGACATTCCGTCGGGTTCGGAAATCGTGATGCGAGGGGCGCAGGTCTTGCTGTCCGAGGAGGCAAAGAGCGAGCTCCGGGGCGACACCGACAATGACTGACGGCATTGGCTCAGGCAGGTCAGGGCCACAAGTCGCTCTCGTAGCTTTCGCCATTCGCTTCCGCGGCGTCGTACTGGCGCTTTCATGCGCGCTGCTCGGCTACGGACTGTTCGCACTTGGCGAAGCCAAATACGGCGTTTTCCCCGAATTCGCGCCGCCACAGGTGACTATCCAGACCGAAGCGCCTGGCCTCAGCCCGGAGCAGGTCGAGATTCTCGTGACACAGCCGATCGAAACCTCGATCAACGGCCTCGCCGGTGTCGAGAGCCTGCGCTCGTCATCGATCCAGGGCCTCTCCGTGGTCACCGTCATCTTCCAGGCGGGCAGAGACATCTACCGTGGGCGCCAGTTGGTGACCGAGCGCCTCGCAGCCGTGGCCTCGCGGCTGCCACAAGGCGTGCAGTCACCGTCGATGACGCCTTTGACGCCGCTGGCCGGTACGGTTCTGGTCATCGGCCTGACCTCCGACGAGCGCTCCCTGATGGACTTGCGCACGGTTGCGGACTGGACCGTGGCCAGGCGCCTTTTGGCCGTCCCGGGCGTGGCGCAAGTGTCCACTTACGGCAAGGATGTCAGGTCGTTGCAGGTGCAGGTTCGGCCTGACGATCTGATCCGCTTCCGGATCGGCATGAATGACGTCCTGGCTGCTGCGCGCAAGGCCACAGGAGTGCGGGGCGCCGGCTTCGTCGATACGGCCAATCAGCGCATCACGCTGCAAACCCAGGGGCAGTCTTTGACGCCCGACCAGCTTGCCCGCACGGTGCTTCTGCACGAGGGCGGCGCCAGCGTGGTGCTCGGCGACGTCGCCACTGTCGTGACCGCCCCCGAACCGCCGATCGGGGCCGCCCTGATCAACGGCGCGCCCGGCATCATGCTGATGGTGAATCAGCAATACGGCGCGAATACCAGGGAAGTCACCACGCGGGCGGAAGCCGCGCTGCGGGAGCTCCGCCCGGCGCTCGAAGCCGATGGGATTCAGCTCCACGCCGATCTGTTTCGTCCCGCCAACTTCATCGACACGGCGACGGAGAACGTGCTCTACGCCTTGCTGATCGGCGGGGCACTCGTGATCATCGTGCTGTTCCTGTTTCTGTTCGATTGGCGCACGTCGGTCATCAGCTGCACCGCTATTCCCCTGTCATTGATCGTGGCGGTGCTCGCCCTGCAATGGATGGGCGAAACCCTCAACACAATGACATTGGGCGGCCTTGCGATCGCCATCGGCGAAGTCGTCGATGATGCCGTGATCGGCGTCGAGAATGTGGTTCGCCGATTGCGCGAGAATCGCAGGGCAAGGGAACCCAGAGCCGAGGCCCGCGTGGTGCTCGACGCCTTCCTCGAGGTGCGCACCGCCGTTGCCTACGCAACGTTTGCGGTGCTGCTGGTGTTCTTTCCGATCCTCGCCCTGTCGGGTATCGCCGGCCGCCTCTTCGGCCCCCTCGGCATTGCCTACATCTTTGCAGTGCTTGCCTCGCTCGCGGTCGCTCTTACCGTAACGCCGGCGCTCTCGATGCTGCTGCTGACCGGGAGGGCCGACCGCCAGCGCCTGCATGAACCACCCGCCGTGCGATGGTCCCGCCGCTATTACCAGGCATTGCTGCGTCGCATCGGCCGTTTCCCGAAGCTCGTGATGACGGCGGCCGTGGTTCTGACGATCACCGCCGCGGCCATGGTGCCGTTCTTCGGCGGGACGTTCCTGCCGGACTTACGCGAGGGCCATCTCATCCTGCACGTCTCCGCGCTTCCTGGCACATCGCTCGACGAATCGCTGCGCATCGGCAAGCTGATCACGGATACGCTCAAGCAAATTCCCGGCATACGCAGCGTGGCGCAGCACACGGGCCGTGCCGAAGCCGGCATCGATACGGTGGGAACGCATTCCAGCGAGTTCGAGGTCGACCTGCAAGCCGGACTGTCCGGCCACGAGCAATCCGAGGCAGAGACGCGCATCAGGGCCGCTTTGGCCGACTTCCCCGGCATTTCCTTCTCGAGCAAGACCTACTTGACGGAACGGGTGGAGGAAACCGTTTCGGGATTCAGCGCGGCAGTCGCCATCAACATCTACGGACCCGACCTCGACTCACTCGAGGGCGCCGCACGCGATGTCGCGCGGGAGCTCGACGAAGTCCGCGGCGCGATCGACGTGCAACAGCGATCCCCGCCGGGGATGCCGCAGGTCAATGTGACGCTCCGCCCGGCCGATCTGCAGCGCTGGGGGCTCGATGCGGTCGACGTGCTTGAATTGATCCGCACCGCCTATCAGGGCGACGTCGTCGGACAGGGCTATGAAGGCAATGCGGTGTTCAATGTCATCGTGGTCCTGGACGCGCCCGCCCGCGCTCGTATCACTCAGCTCGGGGACATGCCGCTGCGCACGCCGAGCGGAGCCTACATTCTGCTGAAGCAAATCGCCGACGTCTACGAAACCTCCGGCCGCTATCAGATCCTGCATCAGAACGCCCAGCGCGTTCAGACCGTCACGGCAAATGTCAGTGGACGCGATCTCGAATCCTTCGTCGTCGCAGTCAAGCGCAAGATGGCGCGCGAGGTCACTCTGCCACCCGGTGCACATATCGAATTTGCGGGAGCGGCCGAGGCGCAGGCGCGCTCGCGGCGCGATCTCATCGTCAACTCGCTCCTCGCCGGGACCGGCATCATCCTTCTGCTTGCGATGGTCACCGGTCATTGGCGAAACCTGCTGCTGGTGCTGATCAACATGCCTTTCGCATTCGTCGGAGGCGTGTTTGCACTGGCCCTGACCGGCGGCCTGCTCTCGCTCGGTTCGATGGTCGGCTTCGTGACCCTGTTCGGGATCACGCTACGCAACTCCATCCTGATGATCTCGCACTACGAGCACCTCGTTCTGATCGACGGCCGTGTGTGGGGGCCCGACACTGCGATCGAGGGTGCGGCGGACCGTCTTGTTCCGATCCTGATGACGTCCCTGGTGACGGGTCTGGGCCTGTTGCCGCTGGCGCTTGGCGCGGGCGAACCAGGACGAGAGATCGAGGGCCCGATGGCGATCGTCATCGTTGGAGGCCTCGTGACGTCGATGGCTCTCAATCTGCTGCTGCTGCCGACGCTTGCGCTTCGCTATGCGCGTTTCAAGGTGAGGCCTGAACTGAAAACCGGAAGCGCCGCGGTCTAGTGGATAGCTTGCGTGGCGACTGCACGAAGTCAGATCCGGGATTGGGCGCGTCGAACGCGTCGGCGTAGCCAACGCCACAAACACCACCGCGGCTCCAACGGTCTCACCGTTGAAGCCGCGGCAGGTCGTCTGGATCGTCTTACTTGCGCGAAGCGCAGGCGTACATGTTGATTTCCATGCCGACCGACACTTCCACGATCTTCGGAGCTTTCCAAGCCATTCGGGGTCTCCCAAGGTATTGAGCGCGACATCGCGCGAGCCAAAACCTAGGGCTGCATCGCCGATCACGCAAGCCTGTAATCACGCGCCGAACATTTCTTGTTCGATTCTTTGCAAACCTAGTTCTCTCTCGGGCAAAACGCCTTCACTTTTGGGCAAACGCGCACGCAGCCTTGTGCGATGCATCGGGAGCCTTTCCCGAATTCGATGCTCCGGGAGAATTTCCCGACACCGACATGGGCTGATGTCAGCACGTCCTTAACAACCCTTGTCGGCTGTTTGCGGATTGTCCTTTGCGCCTTCCGCGCGTTGTGCCGCGGTCGGCTGGCTCTGCATCTGCCGCTGCGCATCTTTCGACGACGCAGCCGTCTCACCACTGGCGCGATTCATCGTGCTGGTCGGCGGATGCCGACTCACATCATTCGCAGAGCCGTGCGACTGTGCCGAGCCGACGGTCACAGGACCCGAGCCCGCGTCCTTGTCGGTGGTCGCGTTGCCGGTGTTGCAGGGAGCTGCCATTGCATTGCCGACGCTCAAGACCAGGATCGAGCATGCGGTCAAAATGAGGCGTTTGGTGTTCATCTGATCTCCTCTCCTCCCGCAGCACTGCCCCGGAGCGATGCGGGATGTCGCGGGAGAAACAGGTCGGCGCGTCCCAGGTTCCGGGTGGCGGGAGAGAATTGATTGCGCTGTAGTCGCAACCAATGCACGGGATCTCGGAGAGATTCATGGCCACGTTCTGCAGACGATTCACGATTTCACTGCTCGTTGCGGGTCTCGCATTTCCGGCGATTGCCGGCGAGCGTCGCGATGAACGAGCCGCGCCGCGATCGGGCGCGACGGCAACCCTCACCGGCAAGGCAAGTCTCACCGGCAAGACAAATCTTACCGGCAAGGAACGACTCGGCCCGAAATGGACGGATGAACAGCGGATCGATGATTGCAACGTGCCGCCCGACAAGCGCGGCGTGAGCCTGCGTCCGATCACCTGCCCGAACGCACAGACGAATTAGACGCAAGCCTGAAGCGGCAACCAGGCACTCATCTGAGCAGCCGCAGCAGGGCGCGTCCTGCGGGCGACCTCAGTTCCTTGGCGTCGAGCGTTCCATCCTTGTCGGGATTGGCCGCGTTGAAGCGCTGCTCCACAACGGCGAGATATTCGTCGAGCGTCAGCGTTCCATCGTGATCCGGATCGGCCGCTGCGAGTTCCTTTGCGGTCAACCGTCCGCGCAGCTCGCGCGCATCGAGCGTTCCGTCATGATCCGGATCGAGCTTGGCGAACACCGCGGTCGCGGCCTTCTTCACCTCGGCAAGATCGAGCGTGCCGTCATTGTCCGTGTCGAACATCTTGATGGCGTTCGGGGATGCCGACCAGGCGGGACCGCCGAGCAATGTGCCTGCAACTGCGAATGCAATGGAGCGACGCGATATCATCGAAAACCTCCCGGCTCGGGCTCCCGGCGCGCCCATGGAATCGAAACAGGTTGCCTGCCGGGACCATGGTTCGAATTCTACGCGGCTCCTCGCGCACACGCAAAGCTGGCAACGACACAGGAGGCAATCTTCGTACCGCGGAATTTTCGCCGTGCACCTTGTATGCAGTGCGAAATGTCGGGCGGTTTACCAGGGGTGACTGCCGTCTGGCGTCCAACAATTCGGCAGCGCGTTTGCGACTTTCGTATTGACGCATTTTACGTTCCATCGGAGTGTTGCAATCGCAGCGTCAAAAGGCGCGCACATTGGGAGGAACGGATGAAACGCTTTGCGATGGCCGCGAGCCTCGTCATGCTTGCGTCGACGGGTGTGAATGCCCAGACCACAGAACAACTCAACAAGGGCGCGTCAGACACATCGAATGTTCTCAACTACGGGATGGGCTACAATCTTCAGCGTTTCTCGACGCTGAATCAGATCAACAAGGACACCATCAAGAACCTCGTCCCAGTCTGGAACTACAGCTTCAATGACGATCGCAGCGAGGAATCGCAGCCGCTGGTGTACCAGGGCGTGATCTACGTGACCTCGCACAACGCCACCATGGCGGTCGACGCCAAGACCGGCAAGCAGATCTGGAAGACAAAGGTCGAGTACCCCGCCGAAACGCCGCGTATCGTCTGCTGCGGCATCATCAACCGCGGCGCCGCGCTGTACGACGGCAAGGTTTTCCGCACCACGCTCGACGCCAATGTGATCGCGCTCGACGCCAAGACCGGCAAGGAGCTGTGGCGCGAGAAGGCCGCCGACATCAAGGAAGGCTATTCGATGACGGTGGCCCCGCTGGTCGCCGACGGCGTCGTCATCACCGGCATCTCCGGCGCCGAGTTCGGCACCCGCGGCTTCATCGACGGCTGGGATCCCGCAACGGGCAAGCACCTCTGGCGTACCCATTCGATCCCCTCGCCGGATGAGCCGGGCGGCGACACCTGGAAGGGCGACACCTGGAAGCTCGGTGGCGGCTCGACGTGGATTACCGGCTCCTACGATCCGGAGCTGAACACAGTCTATTGGGGCATCGGCAATCCGGGCCCGTTCAACTCGGCGGTGCGTCCGGGCGACAACCTATACACCTGCTCGGTGCTGGCGATGGATCCCAAGACCGGCAAGATCAAGTGGCACTACCAGTTCTCGCCGAACAATCCATTCGACTATGACTCGGTCGCCGAAATGGTGCTCGCAGACATGAACGTCGAGGGCAAGCCGACCAAGGTGTTGATGGACGCCAACCGCAACGGCTTCTTCTACGTGCTTGACCGCACCAACGGCAAGCTGCTCGCGGCCAATCCATACGTGAAGGTCAACTGGGCCACCGGCGTCGACATGAAGACCGGCAGGCCGATCGAGACCGATGTTGCCAAGGACGCGCGCGAGGGCAAGAAGGTCACGGTCTATCCGTCGATCCTCGGCGGCAAGAACTGGGAGCCGATGTCGTTCAATCCGCAGACCGGCCTTGCCTATGCCAACACGCTCAACTTCGGAGGCAAGTACAAGGCCGAGCCCGTCACCTTCAAGCAGGGTGAATGGTATCTCGGCATGGACCTCACCGATCCCTGGGAATTCGGCGACGGACCGCGCGGCCACCTCAAGGCGATCGATCCCCTGACCGGCAAGTCGAAGTGGGAAGCGGCGAGCGACATCCCGCGCTTCTCGGGCGTCTTGTCGACCGCGGGCGGCGTCGTGTTCTCGGGCGCGCTGACCGGTGAGTTCGAAGCCTTCGACGCCGACACCGGCAAGAAGCTCTGGCAGTTCCAGACCGGCTCCGGCATCGAGGGACAGCCGGTGACCTGGCAGCAGGACGGCGTGCAGTATGTCGCGGTGGCAAGCGGCTATGGCGGCGTCTACTCGCTGTTCTCCGGCGACGAGCGGCTCGCCAAGGTGCCGCCCGGCGGCTCCCTGTGGGTTTTCGCGATCAAGCAATAACCACGGGTTTCGATGTGCTGAAAGACACTTTGATCAGGACGGCGGCGACATTCGCCGTCGTCGCGGGGCTGGCGGTTGCGTCTCTGGCAACCGCCCGCGCCGCGGATGAACCGAATGGCAATCCCGTTCAGGCGCAGCTCGACCACGGCAAGGCGACCTATGCCGAAAAATGCTCGCATTGCCACGGTCCCGGCATGATGAACTCCGGCACCATCACGCCGGACCTTCGCGCCTTCCCCGACGACAAGATGCGGTTCGTCACGACGGTGAAGAACGGCAAGAACAACAAGATGCCGCCATGGGGCGACATCCTCAGCGAGGACGAGATCACCGACCTCTGGGCCTACATTTCGAGCCGGAGACGGCCATGAGCTGTCGCCTTGGGGCGTTTGGTCTTGCCGCGATGTTTGCGGCTCTCGCGACAGTCGCTTATGCGGCTGATCCCTTGCGAATATGCCTCGACGAGGACCGGCCGCCGTTGTCCGTGCATTACCGCGGCAAGCCGGGCGCCGGCTTCGACGTGACGCTGGCGCAGGCGATCGCGCAGCGGCTCGACCGTCCGCTCCAGATCCAGTGGTTCGAAAGCAAGCTGGATGAGGATTCGAGCCCGCAACTCGAGGCCAACGCGCTGCTGTCGGACGGGCGCTGTGCATTGGTTGGCAGCTACGCGCTGACCCGCGATTCCCTCGTCGTACCCGGCATGAAGACCGCAAGGCTTCCGGATTTCGACGGCGCCACCCGCGACGACCGCAGGCGCCGCGTCGCGCTCGGCGTGCTCGCGCCGAGCCAGCCTTACATCTATTCGCCCATGACGGTCGTACTCGGTCCGAAGGCGCGCGATCGCAAGATCAGCGACATCGGCGATCTCGCGGGTCTCCGCCTGGTGATCGAAAGCGGATCGCTGGGCGACGCCATCTTGATGACCTTCGACAAGGGGCGGCTGATCGACGGCATCACGCATCTCGTTCCCGGCCGCGACGACCTCCTGGGCGCGCTCGACCGCGGCGACTATGATGCGACACTGCTCGATCTCGCCCGCTTCGACGCTCACCGCGCCGCCCACCCCGACACGACGATCACGGCGCCCGGCTATTATTATCCGATCGGCGCCAATCGCGGCTATGTCGGGCTTGCCAGCGATCCCGCCCTGCTCACCGCCGTGAACAAGGCGCTCACCGACCTCATGGCAGAAGGCAAGATAGCCGAGTTCGGCAAGCAGGCCGGGCTCACCTACCTGCCGCCGCGCGAGCCCGCAATCCTCGGCGATGTCTGGAAGCAGATCATCCAGCGGTGAGGCATATCATTGCGACGGCGGCGCCTCGTTCTCCGCTGTCATGCCCCGGCTTGCCGTCTTCGCTAACGCTTCTCCGGCCCAACATCGAAAGCCCGGCGAAGCCTTAGCGGAGCCGGGACCGGGGCTCCAGTATGCCGCGGCTTCTCCATATCATTCACCGCCTCTGGAATACCGGATCGCCCGGTCAAGCCGGCCGATGACAGCAAGAGCGCAGCACGACGCTCGCATGCGCCCCGCGCTGCCCCGCGCCAAAGGCACCGCGGCCATTTCCGTGCTAAGCATTGGGGTCCCCTCGACGATCCGGTGCAATCGTGAGTTCGCCGACCAGCCCGCCCGCTGCAAGCCTGCGCGATGTCCTCTTCGGGGAGATCAAGACCAGCGAGCTCGTCAGAGCGCTATTTGTCGTCGGCCCGCTCGTGGCGGCCTATTTCCTCTTCCGTGAGGCGGCGCTGCTGAATTTGGGACTGGTCGCGGTTTCCCTGCTCATCCCCGCGCTGAAACTGCACCTCGCTCCGCGGGCAGTCGCGCTGCACTACCTCGCCATCGTCGTCACCTTCATCACCCTTTTCCTCGCCGCCCCCGTCAAGCCGCTGTTCGTGGCGCTGACGGCGCTGGCCGGCTTCCTTGCCGTGGCCGTGACGCGCCATGGAAACGCCTTGCGGACGCTGGGCAACTGGGTCTTCATCCCGGCGGTCTATCTCGCCTGCGAGGTGCGCGAGGGGGTGAGCGCGTCCGAGGCCCTGCGTCATGCCGCCGTGATCGTGGCGTCGTCCCCGATTGCCCTCGCCCTCGTCTGCGGCGTCCAGATCCATGACCTGCGGCGCCATCCCGACCACGCCCCACCCTCTTACGGACCTGCCGCGGCCGAATGGTTTCTACCGGCGGCGGCAACGGCGATGGCCGTCTTTGCGGCGGCGGCCCTGGTCGAGGCGTTACATCTGGCCCAGGGACAATGGGTGATGTGGTCGGCCGCAAGCGTCGTCGTCGGCGATCTCGCGGCGTCCACCGGGAAGCTGAAACAGCGCGCCATCGGGGCATTCGTCGGCGTCCCGCTCGGCCTGCTCGCAGGCGTCGCGCTGCCCGAGAGTCGCGCCGGCTATGCGCTCGCTGTTCTCGGCGCGACGCTCACGCTGATCGCATTCTCCCGCTATGTCGTGGGCTTCGGCTTGCGCTGCTTCTTCATCGCCCTTGCAGCGTCGTTCGCGGGCGGGGCAAGCGGAATTGCCGAGGAGCGCGTGGTCAACGTGATCACGGGCGGCACGTTCGGACTCATTGCGGTCGGTCTGACCGAGATTGTCTGGCGGCGCGTCAGGCAGAAGGGCGGCGGGCCGTCGCAGGCTTCGTCGTGAGGCCGCGCCTAATGCTCTTCGGAAGCCACGGCACTCTGCTGCGCCTTGTGGATCGACGACGGCACGACGCCAAAGTACTTCCGGAACACGCGGCTGAAATGTGACGAACTCGAGAAGCCCCAGGAGAAGGCGACGTCGGTGATGGTCTTGCCGGCGTGGGCCTCGAGCTCCTGGCGGCAGTTCTGAAGGCGCGCCTGCCAGATGTAGTCGCTCACCGTCGTGCCGCGCTCGCTGAACAGCATGTGCAGATAGCGCTTGGAGCAGCCGAGCTCGGCGGAAATCTGGTCGATGCACAGATCCGGGTCACGCAGGTGCTCGCGGATGAAAAATTGGGCACGCACATACATCGCCTCGGGCCCGACCCGATCGAACATCGTGTCGGCCTCGCGCAGCGGCAGCAACAGGAGGTCGATCAGCGAATCCGCGACGCCGACCGCGCTGTTCGCCGAGAGCTTTGCGGCCTCGTCGAAGGTGGCGTGGACGAAGTCGTGGGCGATTCGCCCCGTGCCGGTGCGCGCCGACAGCTTGCATGCCGGCATCCGCTGGGACGGGAAGCCGCGATCGCGCAGCAGAGCCTTCGGCACGATCACCACGTCATGCCGCGTGAAAGCGGGGCTGATGATCGAGTGCGGACAGGACACGTCATAGGCGATGATGTCGCCGGGCATCAGTTCGATGTGGCGGCCTTCCTGCTCGAAATACGAGACGCCGTAGGTCTGGAAATGGATCTTGATGTAGGGGTGTTCATTGGCCTTTGCGCGGGCATGCGTGTGCGCGATGCGATGCTGGCTCACCTCGATCTGGCAGAGTTTCAGCCGAGATACCGTGGTGTAGTCGATGCGCCCTTCGAGCGCGGTCGCTTCAAGCGGATCGACGTCGAAATGCCCGCAGAGACTTGTCAGTCCGTCGACCCAGCTCTGGATCTGCCTCTTCGGCGTAAGTCCGGTCGTGCTGAGTGTGTGTATTGTGTCGGACATGATCCCAGCCACTGATTTGATTCAAATCGTGATGGGTGCCGCCAGAGGCCCCCTGTCACGATGAAGCGACGTTTACCTCAAATTAGGGCGGTCTTTGGAGCAAGCGCCAGTGCTCCGTCTGCCATCCTTGTGTTCAATCCTCCGCCTTAGTTGCAGCGCCGTCAAGGGGAACCTGAGTCGAGTCCCCGCGGCCGGGCAGCGCAGAAGATGCTGAATTCGCTACTGCAAAATCAAAAAGTTGGCCCCTTTGCGCTGTCAAGCAAATGCCCTTCTCTCTTGGGCAAGTTTCCCGTTTACGAACCGGTTACGGATTGTGCCAGGAACAACAAGAAACGGGCCGTACTGCAAGCGGACTCGTGGCTCATACCAGGAGGAGGAAACAGCACAGCATCGTTTCTGGTCCCAATCGTGACCGCCCTGCACGAGCAGACGCTGGACCTCAGTGCCCAGCGGTACGCAATGCTTCGGAAACAATAAACGAGACCTAGGAGGAATGACTATGCGCAAGGTGCTACTGGCGACGTTTCTTGGCTCTGCCGCGGCTCTGGCCGCCGGCAGCGCTTCAGCCAATGACGAGCTGATCAAGATGTCGCAAAACCCCAAAGACTGGGTGATGCCTACGGGTGACTACGCCAACTCCCGCTATTCCAAACTCAATCAGATCAACGCACAGAACGTCGGCAAGCTGCAGGTCGCATGGACCTTCTCGACCGGCGTGCTGCGCGGCCACGAAGGCGGACCGCTCATCATCGGAAACGTGATGTACGTCCACACGCCGTTCCCGAACAAGGTCTACGCCCTTGACCTTTCCAACGAGAACAAGATCATCTGGAAGTACGAGCCGAAGCAGGATCCGAACGTCATCCCTGTGATGTGCTGCGACACGGTTAACCGCGGCTTGGCCTACGGCGACGGCAAGATCTTCCTTCATCAAGCCGACACCACGCTCGTCGCGCTCGATGCCAAGACCGGCCAAGTTGCCTGGACTGCAAAGAACGGCGATCCCACCAAGGGCGAGACCGGAACCTCGGCGCCGATGGTCATCAAGGACAAGGTGCTGGTCGGCATTTCCGGTGGTGAGTTCGGCGTGCAGGCCCACATGACGGCCTACGACATCAAGACCGGCAAGCAGGTCTGGCGTGGGTACTCGGAAGGGCCGGATGACCAGATCCTGGTCGACGACAAGACCACGGCTCTGGGCAAGCCGGTCGGCAAGGACTCCAGCCTCAAGACCTGGCAAGGCGATCAGTGGAAGATCGGCGGCGGCGCCACCTGGGGATGGATCTCCTATGATCCTGCTCTGAACCTCATCTACTACGGCTCCGGCAACCCCTCGACCTGGAACCCGAAGCAGCGTCCGGGCGACAACAAGTGGTCGATGACGATCTGGGCCCGCAATCCCGACACTGGCGTGGCCAAGTGGGTCTACCAGATGACGCCCCACGACGAGTGGGACTATGACGGCGTCAACGAGATGATCCTCTCGGATCAGCAGATCAACGGCCAGGCGCGCAAGCTGCTCACCCACTTCGACCGCAACGGTCTCGGCTACACCCTGGACCGTGAAACGGGCGAGCTGCTGGTCGCCGAGAAGTACGATCCGAAGGTGAACTGGACCTCCGGCGTCGATATGGACAAGAACTCGCCGACCTATGGCCGTCCGAAGGTTCTCGATGCTGCCTCCACGGAGAAGGGCGGAGAGGACCACAACACCAAGGGCATCTGCCCGGCCGCGCTCGGCACCAAGGACGAGCAGCCGGCAGCCTACTCGCCGGACACGCAGCTGTTCTACGTTCCGACCAACCACGTCTGCATGGACTACGAACCGTTCAAGGTCAGCTACACCGCGGGCCAGCCCTATGTGGGTGCGACGCTCTCGATGTATCCGCCGCAGGGCGAGACCAACATGGGCAACTTCATCGCCTGGGACGGCAAGACCGGCAAGATCGTGTGGTCCAACAAGGAGCAGTTCTCGGTCTGGTCGGGTGCGCTCGCAACCGGCGGCGGCGTGGTGTTCTACGGCACGCTCGAAGGCTACCTGAAGGCGGTCGACGCCAAGACCGGCAAGGAGCTCTACAAGTTCAAGACTCCTTCCGGCATCATCGGCAACGTCACGACCTATGAGAACGGCGGCAAGCAGTACGTCGCAGTGCTCTCCGGCGTGGGTGGCTGGGCCGGCATCGGTCTGGCGGCGGGCCTGACCGATCCGACCGCCGGTCTCGGCGCAGTCGGCGGCTACGCGGCACTGTCGAACTACACGGCGCTCGGCGGCACGCTGACCGTGTTCTCGCTGCCGAACTAGGCTCAACCTCGTATCGTCCCGGCGCGTGGATCAACTCCACGCGCCGGCTCGTCTCCACCGCGCGCTGTCGAGGAAAAAATCTCTTGCGTAGAATCTGCTCTGTCATAGCTGCGATGATCATCGTCGCGTCCGGAGGAATTGCACTCGCGGACGGCTCGGGCGACCCGGCCGCGGTCAAGCAAAACGAGAATGGTGAGTGGCTCGATAAGGAAGGAAACCCGACCTACAAGATCACTGAGGGATCCGTGGACTGGTACACCTATTCCGGATACCGCCGCTATCACTCGGACTGCCACGTCTGTCACGGCCCGGATGGAATGGGATCGACCTACGCTCCGGCGTTGAAGGACTCCCTGAAGACAATGAGCTACGCCGACTTCCTCGGCGTCGTCGCCTCAGGCCGGAAGAATGTCTCGACCGCGCAGGAGAACGTGATGCCGGCCTTCGGCGACAATCCGAACGTCGCTTGCTACATGGACGATCTCTACGTCTATCTGCGCGCCCGTTCCAACGAAGCCTGGGGCCGCGCGCGGCCGGGCAAGCACGAGGACAAGACTGAGGCCTACACCAAGGCCGAAGATTCCTGCATGGGCAGGAAATGAACGGTTTGGAGCTCGGCTGAGACGACTTCTCGGCGTCTCCAGGAGAGAATTTGAGGAGCTTACGATGAAGACACGTGCCGCGGTCGCTTTCGAAGCGAAAAAACCGCTTGAGATCGTCGAGGTCGATCTGGAAGGACCGAAGACCGGCGAAGTTCTGGTCGAGATCAAGGCGACCGGAATTTGCCACACCGACGCCTACACGCTCGACGGTTTCGATAGCGAAGGAATCTTCCCCTCGATCCTCGGCCACGAGGGCGCCGGCATCATCCGCGAGATCGGCGCAGGCGTCAGCTCGGTGAAGCCTGGCGATCACGTCATCCCGCTCTACACGCCCGAATGCCGGCAGTGCAAAAGCTGCCTGAGCGGGAAGACCAACCTCTGCACCGCGATCCGCGCGACGCAGGGCAAGGGCGTGATGCCCGACGGCACCAGCCGCTTCTCCTACAAGGGCAAGCCGATCTATCACTACATGGGCTGCTCGACCTTCTCGAACTTCACGGTGCTGCCGGAAATCGCAGTCGCCAAGATTCGCGAGGATGCCCCCTTCGACAAGAGCTGCTACATCGGCTGCGGCGTCACGACCGGCGTCGGCGCCGTCGTCAACACCGCCAAGGTCACGCCGGGCTCCAACGTCGTGGTGTTCGGCCTCGGCGGCATCGGTCTCAACGTGATCCAGGGCGCCAAGATGGCCGGCGCCGACAAGATCATCGGCGTCGACATCAACGACTCCAAGGAGGATTGGGGCCGCAAGTTCGGCATGACAGACTTCGTCAACCCGAAGAAGGTGACCGGCGACATCGTCCAGCATCTGGTGACGCTGACCGATGGCGGCGCCGACTACACCTTCGACTGTACCGGCAACACCACGGTGATGCGCCAGGCCCTGGAATGCTGTCATCGTGGCTGGGGAACATCGATCATCATCGGCGTCGCGGAGGCCGGCAAGGAGATCGCCACCCGCCCGTTCCAGCTCGTCACCGGGCGCAACTGGAGAGGTACCGCGTTCGGCGGCGCGCGCGGCCGCACCGACGTGCCCAAGATCGTCGACTGGTACATGAACGGAAAGATCCAGATCGATCCAATGATCACCCACGTGCTGAAGCTCGAAGACATCAACAAGGGCTTCGACCTGATGCACGAGGGCAAGTCGATCCGTTCGGTCGTCGTCTACTAAAACAGAACCATCACCCAAAAGGAGGATCGTCCCATGACTGTTGCTCTCCATCCCTCGATCGACAATGGCCTCAAACAGGGCAGTGGCAGCTTTGCCGGCGGCACGCTGGTCTGCAAATGCAAGGATCACCCGGTCAAGGTCGGCATCAAGGGCGACGTGGCGCACAACCACGCCTGCGGCTGCACCAAGTGCTGGAAGCCGCAGGGCGCGACGTTCTCCGTCGTCGCCGTGGTGCCGCGCCAGAACGTCACCGTGCTCGAGAACGGCGACAAGCTGCAGATCGTCGATCCGTCGGCGGTGATCCAGCGCTGCGCCTGCAAGGCCTGCGGCACGCACATGTACGGCCGCATCGAGAACAAGGGCCACCCGTTCTACGGCCTCGACTTCATTCATCCCGAGCTGTTCCAGGAGCAGGGCTCGCAGGCGCCGCAATTTGCCGCCTTCGTCTCCTCGGTGATCGAATCGGGCGTGAAGCCGGAGCAGATGGCCGGCATCCGTTCGCGGCTGAAGGAAATCGGGCTCGAGCCCTATGACTGCCTGTCGCCGGCGCTGATGGACGCGATCGCGACCCATGTCGCGAAGGCCAGGGCTGCTTAAGTACCAAGGCTGCTTAAGTAAAAGGCCGCGTAGGTGCGAGGCTGCTTAGTGGCAGCCTGAGGCAACGCGTTCAACCTTGCCGCTTCCTCTCGGCTCGCTGGTCTGAACCCAGCGAGCCGGTCGGGTCCTCCAGGATTGGGCGCAAACCGGATGGCCAGCATTGCCGCCTCATTCGCTTGTGAGGCGGCCGGTTCCCTCAGCATCGAGAGTTGTACTCACTCCGCAGAGTCGCCAGCTCGCAAAGCTCGCGTCACTGCGTTCTCCCTCCCTCGACTGAGGTCTCCTGCTTCGTCCGCGCAGTCCCGCCGGACGAAGCTTTTTTATGTCGGTCGCAATGATGCTCTGCCGCACCGCGCAACGGCGAGCGACGGGTCGCGCCCAGCTTTTGACAAATCAGGGATGCAATCTGGTCGCGAACACAAGCGGCTGTGATGCCCGCGGTGTCCGGTTTCTGCTAGCATCACGCTCGTCACGATGCCGCGCGGAAATCATCAAACAAGAATCAACCGGGAGGTATCGAGCACATTCCAGACATCGCCCGTCGTCATCCCCTCCGCCCCGGGAGTTGCCTGGGCTTGCGGAAGCAGGGGATGCGGGCGCCGCCACACCAATCACGCGCATCGGATCATTGGCTTAAGAAGAGCGAGAAACGATCATGATCAAGATAAAAATCAACGGCCAGGAACAAAGCTGGGATGGCGACCCGGATCTTCCGCTGCTCTGGTTTCTCCGCGACGAGGTCGGGCTGACCGGCACCAAATTCGGCTGCGGCCAGGCGCTGTGTGGGGCCTGCACCGTCATCGTCGACAAGGAAGCGGTGCGCGCCTGCATCACTTCGGTCAATGACGTCGCGGGCCGCGAGGTCACGACCATCGAGGGCCTGCATCCGAACGGCGATCATCCCGTGCAGAAAGCGTGGCGCCAGGTCAACGTTCCCCAATGCGGCTTCTGCCAGGCTGGCCAGATCATGCAGGCCGCGGCGCTGCTGATGGACAATGCAAAGCCGTCGCATGACCAGATCCGCCAGGCGATGGCGGGCAACATCTGCCGCTGCGGCTGCTACCAGCGCATCGAGAACGCCGTCCATCTCGCATCGACGGGGGTGTGATCATGAATTTCATCGACAACCCAAAGAAGCTTCGCGGCTTCGAGAAGCACGTCAGAATCGAGAAGGTTTCCCGCCGCAGCATCCTGAAGGGACTGGGCGTCACCGGCGGCTTCGTGCTCGCCGCGCCCGTGATGTCGCGCCAGGCCTTCGCCTATGAGACCGGCGCCGGGAAGATGCCGCACGGCGTCGTGGTCGATCCGCGCGTGTTCGTCGCGGTCGCTCCCGACGGCATCGTCACCATCGTCGCGCACCGCTCCGAGATGGGTACCGGCGTGCGCACCAGCCTGCCGCTGATCGTCGCCGAGGAGATGGAAGCCAACTGGTCGAGGGTCAAGGTCCAGCAGGCGCATGGCGACGAGGTCATGTACGGCAACCAGGACACCGACGGCTCCCGCAGCACGCGGCACTATCTGATCCCGATGCGCCAGATCGGCGCCTCGGCGCGCATCATGCTGGAGCAGGCCGCAGCCAAGCGCTGGGGCGTGCCGGCGACGGAGGTGAAGGCGGTCAATCACGAGGTCGTTCACGGCGCCAGCGGACGCAAGCTCGGCTTCGGCGAGCTCGCCGCCGACGCGGCCAAGGAATCCTTGCCCAGCGTCGACAGCCTCAAGCTGAAGGACCCCAAGGATTTCCGTTATCTCACCAAGGGCCAGATCGGCATCGTCGACCTCCACGACATCACCACGGGGAAGGCAGGCTACGGCGCCGACGTGCGGCTGCCCGGTATGAAATACGCCGTCATCGCGCGCCCGCCGGTGACCGGTGGCAAGCTGGTCTCGTTCGACCCGGCCGACGCAATGAAGGTCTCGGGCGTCGAGAAGGTGATGGAGGTGCGCGGCTGGCCGTGGCCCTCGAAATTCCAGCCGCTCGGTGGCGTGGCCGTGATCGCCCGCAACACGGGCGCGGCGATCAAGGGACGCGATGCGCTGAAGATCGTCTGGGACGACGGGCCGAACGGCAAGTACGAGTCGGTCGCCTACCGCAAGGAGCTCGAGGAAGCTGCACGCAAGCCCGGTCTCGTCGTGCGCAAGGAGGGCGATGCGGATGCCGCGCTCAAGAGCGCCGACAAGGTGATCGTCGGCGAGTACTACGTCCCTCACCTCGCCCATGTCAGCATGGAGCCGCCGGTGGCGGTTGCCGACGTCAAGGGCGACAAGGCTGAGATCTGGGCGCCGGTGCAGAGTCCGGGTGGCACCCGCGAGGACGTCGCCAAGACGCTCGGCATCCCCGAGCAGAACGTCACCGTGAACGTAACGCTGCTCGGTGGCGGCTTTGGCCGCAAGTCGAAATGCGACTATGCGCTCGAAGCCGCCCTGCTCTCCAAGGAGCTCGGCGCGCCCGTGAAGGTGCAGTGGACGCGGGAGGACGACCTCCACAACGGCTTCCTGCACACCGTCTCGGTCGAGCGCATCGAGGCGGGTCTCGACAAGAGCGGCAAGGTGATCGCCTGGCGCCACCGCAGCGTCGCTCCCAGCATCGCCTCGACGTTTGCGGCGGGAACCGTGCATCAGGCCTCGTTCGAGCTCGGCATGGGCCTCGTCGACATGCCCTTCGAGATCGCCAACGTCTCCTGCGAGAATCCGGAAGCGGCCGCCCATACCAGGATCGGCTGGTTCCGCTCGGTCTCCAACATCCCGCGCGCCTTCGCGGTGCAGTCGATGGTCGGCGAGATCGCGCAGGCCATCGGCCGCGATCAGAAGGACATGCTGCTCGAGCTGATCGGTTCGCCCCGCATCGTCAAGCTCACTTCGGTGAAGGACCTCTGGAACTATGGCGAGCCCTATGACAGCTACCCGATCGACACCGCGCGCCTGCGCAAGGTGGTCGAGCTGGTGGCCGACAAGGGCGAATGGGGCCGCCAGGTGCCGAAGGGCCATGGGCTCGGCATCGCCGCGCATCGCAGCTTCGTCAGCTACATCGCGACGATCGTGGAAGTGGCCGTCGACGATAAGGGCAAGCTGACGATCCCGCGGGTCGACACCGCCATCGACTGCGGCACCTTCGTCAATCCCGAGCGCATCCAGTCCCAGATCGAGGGCGCTGCGATCATGGGCCTGAGCCTCGCCAAATATGGCGAGATCACCTTCAAGGACGGCAAGGTCCAGCAGAAGAACTATGACGATTTCCCGGTGATCCGGATGGACGAATCTCCGCTGCTGACCAACGTCCATATCGTGCCGCCGGGGCCCGACACGCCCCCGAGCGGCGTCGGCGAGCCCGGCGTGCCGCCATTCGCGCCGGCGCTGATCAACGCGATCTTCGCCGCGACCGGCAAGCGCATCCGCTCACTTCCGATCGGCAAGCAGTTGGAAGCCTGAGCACAAGCAGAAATGCGGCGGACGTTACCGTCCGCCGCATTGCTACTCCCCCCTGGCCGCGCCGCTTCCTTCGATCCGCCTCCAGGAACTTCTTCAGCGAGCTACTTCTTCAGCGCGAAGACCCAGATCACACCGCCCTGCGGCACGTTGGCTTCGATGCCGATGTTGTTGGTCGCGAGCGCATCCTGGATGCGTTGCGCATCGACGCCCCAGCCGGACTGAATCGCGACATATTGCGTGCCATCGACCTCGTAGGAGATCGGCATGCCCATGATGCCGGAGTTGGTCTTCTGCTGCCATAGCTGCTCGCCGGTCTTGGCGTTGAAGGCGCGGAAATAGCGGTCGTTGGTACCGCCGGCGAAGACGAGATCGCCTGCGGTCGCCGTCACCGAGCCAAACAGCTGCGACTTCGGGAAGTCGTGCTGCCACACCTTCTTGCCGGTCGCGGGATCCCAGGCCTGGAGCTCGCCGAAATGATCAGCACCGGGCTTCGCCTTCAGGCCGATGTCTTCCGGCTTGGTGCCGAGCCAGAGCTCGCCGGCCTTGAGCGCCACCTTCTCGCCAGTGAAGTCGCCGCAGAAGTTTTCGTTGGCGGGAACGTAGACGAGGCCGGTCTTCTGGCTGTAGGCCGCCGAAGGCCAGTCCTTGCCGCCCCACAACGACGGGCAGAACTCGACGCGTTTGCCAATCACGGGCTTATGCGCGGGATCGACGATCGGCCGGCCGCTCTCGGCATCGATGCCTTTCCAGACGTCGGTGGAGACGAACGGCCAGCCCGCGACATAGTTGATCTTGGTCGGCGTGCGCTCGAGCACCCAGAAGATCGCATCACGTCCCGGATGGATCAGGCTCTTGATCGAGCGGCCGTCGCGTTGCAGATCGACCAGCATCGGCGCGTCGACCTCGTCCCAGTCCCAGGAGTCATTCTGGTGATACTGGTGATAGGTCTTGATCTTGCCGTTGGCAGGATCGAGCGCGATCACCGACGAGGTGTAGAGATTGTCGCCGGGATGACTGTCGCCGGGCCATGGTGCAGCGTTGCCGACGCCCCAGTAGATCGTCTTCAAGTCCTTGTCGTAGGTGCCGGTCATCCAGGCCGAGCCGCCGCCGGTCTTCCAGTCGTCGCCCTGCCAGGTGTCGTGACCGGGCTCGCCCTCGCCTGGAATGGTGAAGGTGCGCCACAACTCCTTGCCGTCCTTGGCATCGAAGGCGGCGACGTAGCCGCGCACGCCGAGCTCGCCGCCGGAGCCGCCGACGATGACCTTGCCGTCGACGACGAGCGGCATCAGGGTCATGTACTGGCCCTTCTTGTAGTCCTGCACCTTCGTATCCCAGACCACCTTGCCGGTCTTGGCATCGAGCGCGACAACGTGGTCGTCGGTGGTGGCGAGATAGAGCTTGTCCTCCCACAGACCAACGCCGCGGCTGGTCGGATGGAGCTGGAACAGGTCGTCCGGCAATTGCCGCTTGTAGCGCCAGTATTCGTCGCCGGTCTTGGCGTTCAGCGCGATCACCTGCCCCATCGGCGTCGCCACGAACATCACGCCGTTGTTGACAATCGGTGGCGCCTCATGGCCTTCGATCACGCCGGTGGCGAAGGTCCAGACCGGTGTGAGATCCTTGACGTTGCCGGTGTTGATCTGGTCGAGCGGGCTAAAGCCCTGCCCATCATAAGTGCGGCGATACAGCATCCAGTTGCCGGGTTCCGGATTTTCCAGACGCTGCGAGGTGACTGGCGTGTAACTCTCGATCGGACCGGCGCCCGCGGAGGTCGAGACGATGCAGGTGAAGGCGACGAAGCCGGACAACAACCATTGTTTTCTGGTCATGGACGTTTCCCCTTTTGAATTCTTGCTGCTTGAATTCTTGAAGTTTGTTTGTCTCCTCGCCCGCACGCCTGCGGGCGCGACCGCTTCTGGCGCGCGGGTGCGACCCGCGGCTGATCACCCTGGCTGCTGGCCACCTACCTTTCCGATGAAATTGCCGGCGACGCTGAGCGCGCCGTCAGTGAGTGCCAGCGGCAACGCTGCAAGCCGTCGCGGCGCCGGCCCGAACACGACCTGCGCGCCCTGTCGCGGATCGTATTCGGAGTTGTGGCACATGCACTTGAACACCTCCTTGTCGCCGACATCGCTCTTGACCCAGGCGGTGACGGGACAGCCGGCATGGGCGCAGATCGCCGAATAGGCGACGATGCCATCCTGAGCACGCGCGCGCGTCTGATCGTCGAGCTCGGCGGGATCGAGCCGGATGATCAGGATCTCGTTGAGGCGCGAGGCGCTACGCACCACTGATGTCTTGGGATCCTTCGGCCAAGCGTGCACTGGCGGGCCACCAAGCGGCAAGTCGGCGATCGTGACGAGCTTGCCTTCCTGATCGCCTTCGGAGAACACCAGCACATCGCCCTTCTGCGGCCGCTCGTCGGCGCCGGGCGGATCCTCGCCCGCGGCGGCATGTCCGGAACCTGCAAAGCAGGCCGTGGTGGCGATTGCACCGATCAAAAGCGTTCGTCGCGTCTGCGCCGCGCAGACGCAGGCATCAGATTCCGCTGTGTTGTCGGAGGATGGACATGACGTGCTGTGCGTTGAATGCGCCATGTACGCTAGCAGGCGCTGGGACTCTGCCAAAAAGAAGGCGAAGAATTTGCGCCGCAGTGCATCATTCGCATGATGCTCGCTTTGATTGAATGCGAAAGTGCGCATTCACCGGCGTTTTTGCGATCGCAACGTCAAGATGCGCGACAGGGCATGATCATTTTGCAGATCAGATCGAACATGTTGGAATTGGTGCGACGCGCCATCGCATGGCGCATTGCAGATTCAATTCAAGGTGTCTGCACGTTTGTCAGGCAGGCATATCGTATTCAAGAGCGCAGCATGTGACGCGGCGTGAACATGCGTCCGCTTTGCGTCGCTGCCGCCATTTCAAAGCTGTCGGCAATGCGGCGTGCCTTGTCGATGAACAGAGCCGCTGCGGCCGGCGGGCAGACCTCGCGCGCAGTCTGCTCGAACAGATCGAGCCAGCGATCGAAATCATCGCCGATCAGGCTGAGCGGAAGATGCGCCCGCATCGGCTGGCCGTGATAACGGCCGGTGGTCAGCACCACCGACGACCAGAAATCGCGCAGCTTGGAAAGATGCTCATCCCAGTTCTTCACGATGGCGAACACCGGACCAAGCAACGCGTCCTCGCGCACCCGGCCATAAAACCTCGTGACGAGTTCCCCGATCATCGCCTCGTTGATCCCGGTTCGCTCCATCACGTCCTGGGCCAGCAGGCTGCGCCGCTCCGCCGCCGCTTTGCGATCGATCGTCATTCGGTCAGGCATCTCGCTCTCAGTATCCATTCGCGTTGTTCCAAGTCCTCGTGTTCCAGGCGCCTCAGCGCGCCACGAACCGGTCGGAGGTCGACAGCACCGTCCCTCCCGTTTCGTCGCGGGCGGTGAAAACCACATCGGCGTCCTTCGGACTCGCCGAGGTCAGGGTGACCCGTAGCGATTCCGAGCCGTCAGGCTCGACGGTGATGGGAGTTCCATCGTCGTGACCGACGATGCTCAGGCTGGCATCTATGCCTTTTATCGCCAAAGTGTAGTGGTGGGCGACGTTCGCCTTGTTGAGAAGCTTGACGGTGTAGGCATTTCTGACCGAGCCGTCGGACAAGGTCACGGCCAGGGGATCGCGGTCGTGCAGCACCGCTATAGCGCCCGTCGCCTTGGTTGCCAACAATCCGACCAGGCCGGCCGCCAATCCGACGCTGACGACCGTGAGCGCGATGGTTTTCGGGCGCAGCAAGCGTGAGACGCGGGCCTCGCCGCGATGGCCGCGCTCGATATTGCGCCAGCTTTCATAATCGATCAGGCCGCGAGGGCGATCCAGCCTGGTCATGACGCTATCGCAGGCATCGACACACAGCCCGCAATTGATGCAGGCGAAATTCGGCCCCTCGCGAATGTCGATCCCGATCGGACAGACATTGACGCACAGGCCGCAATCGACGCAGTCGCCGGCTGCCTCGCCGCGCGCGCGAAGTTCCGTGGCCTTCTTGGCCGACATGCGCTGCTCGCCCCGGTAGTCGCGATAATTGACCGTGAAGGCTTCCGGATCCCAGATCGCGCCCTGCAGCCGCGGCCAGGGGCACATGAAGGTGCAGACCTGCTCGCGCGCGAATCCCGCAAGGCCGTAGGTGGTCCCGGTGAAGACAGCGATCCAGGTCAGAGCCGTCGCGGAGACGTCACCGCCGGCAAACGCGCGAACGAGGCCGGGCGCATCCGTGAAATAGAAGATCAGCGTCCCACCCGTCATCAGTGAGATCAGTAGCCAGGCGCTGTGCTTGATGCCGATCCGGAGCGCCCGCGCGGCGGTCAGCGGAGTGTTCATGTCCTTCAGCCGCTCGCGCCGGTCGCCTTCAATCAGGCGTTCGACCAGGAGGAACAGGTCGGTCCAAACCGTTTGCGGACAGGCAAAGCCGCACCACACCCGTCCTGCAAGCGCGTTCGCGAGGATCAGGATGACCGAGGCGAGGATCAGCAGACCCGTGACGAGATAGAGGTCCTGCGGCCAGATCTCGATGAAGAACGCATAGAGCCGGCCATGCGCGAAGTCGAGCAGCACGGCCTGGTCGGGCGCGTTCGGCCCGCGGTCCCAGCGCAGGAACGGCGTGACGTAATAGATCGACAGCGTCAGGACGAGGATGGCCCACTTGATCCGCCGTATGCGTCCTGAAACGGCTTGCGGCACCACGCGCGATGTTGCCATTGCGGCTCTCTTGCGCGTGTCCGCCCTGGCCGCACCCGCTTTGGCGCGCGTGCGAGAGTGATCGATTTCAATGACAGTCATCGCGGTCCGCAGTCCCGATTTCGCTGGAGCAAGGCGACGGTAAGCGGATAGCGGCACGCCCTCTTTGTCGGGGCACAAACTTCGGAACGAAAGTGCAGATTTCGAGAATGGAACTGGCGGTCGTTCGAGCTGCCGGCCGCCAGTTACGGAAATGAGTTAGCCGCTTCGGCGATCGCGGCCTCAAGCTCCATCAGGCGCCGTAGGTGTAGAAGCCCTGGCCGGTCTTGCGGCCGAGATGGCCGGCATCGACCATTTCCTTGAGCAAGGGCGCCGGACGGTATTTCGGGTCGTTGAAACCTTTGTAGAAGACCTCCATCACCGACAGCATGGTGTCGAGCCCGACGAGATCGGCGAGCGCCAGCGGCCCGATCGGGTGGTTGCAGCCGAGCTTCATGCCGGCGTCGATTTCCTCGGCGGTCGCGATCCCCTCCTGGAGCGCGAAGATCGCCTCGTTGATCATCGGGCAGAGGATGCGGTTGACGGCGAAGCCCGGGCTGTTCTTGGCCGTGATCGCGACCTTGCCGACGCGCTGGGCGAAATCGAGCGCCTTCGCGTGGGTGTCGTCGGAGGTCTGCAAGCCGCGGATCAGCTCCAGCAGTTGCATCACCGGCACCGGGTTGAAGAAATGCATGCCGATGAAGCGATCGGGGCGATCGGTCGCGGCGGCGAGCTTGGTGATCGATATCGACGAGGTGTTGGTGGCGATCAGCGTGCGCGGCGACAGCGTCGCGCAGAGGTCCTTGAGGATCTTGACCTTGAGCTCCTCGTTCTCGGTGGCGGCCTCGATCACGAGGTCGCAGTCGGCGAGCTTGGCACGGTCGGTCGTGCCGGTGATGCGCTTGAGCGTCGCCTCGCGATCGGCCGCCGACATCTTCTCTTTCTTGACCAGGCGCTCGAGGCTGCCGCCGACGGTCGCAATCCCGCGGCTCACCGCCGCATCCGAGATATCGACCATCACGACGGAAAGCCCGGCCGCGGCACAGATCTGGGCGATGCCGTTCCCCATGGTGCCGGCCCCGATGATACCAACGGTTTGGATCATTGCTTCAAATCCTTCTCATCTTTCGGGCATGTAAACCGCCCTTCTGCCTGAACCAGGGACACCTCGCCTGTGGCGGACGGCCCGGTCCTGATAGGTTCTTCCTTAAAGCATCCATGGCGGGAATAAAGCCGCCTCTTCGGTCGCGGATGGCGCAATCTGGCATTCTCGCGGCCTGTCTGGCCCAAGCTACGCGCCTCGTGCGGCCCTCAGACGTGCCGAGGGCGGCCCGGGCAACGAGACATTGAGCTGCGGCCTCTCCGCTTAATCCATTGGGACTAGCATGAAGTAACGGCTGTCGGCGGGCGCAACGCGAGTTCATGGTCTGTCGCCCGGACGCGTCCGACGGAGAAGCGGCCGAGCGTGCATAGCCGAGCGCAGCATCAGGACGAGGCCGAGCGCAAAGGTCAGGCGACCTCTACCCGGATGCAGCGCCAAACGCAGAGGGGAGATAGCCTATGCGCAGCGCCCGAATCCAGATGGCCGCAGCCCTGCTCGCGACATTTGCTCTGACAAGCGCGCACGCCATGAACATGAAGCAGTCGGTCGGCGGGGGCGCGGCCAAGCCGGCGCCGCACCGGCTGGTGATCCAGGTCGACCAGAACGACCCTGGCGTGATGAATCTGGCGCTCAACAACGCCACCAACGTGCTCGAATACTATCGCAAGAAGGGCGAAGACGCCGACGTCGAGATCGTCGCCTTCGGTCCTGGACTCCATATGCTGCGTGCCGACACGACGCCGGTCGCCGAACGCATCCACGCCATGAAGGACCTCGCCTTTCCGGGCAAGGTGCGCTTTGCCGCCTGTGGCGTCACCCGGGAGGGCATGGAGAAGAAGGAGGGCAAGCCGCTCGAGCTCGTGCCCGAGGCTTCCATGGTCCCGTCGGGCGTCGTCCACATGATGGAACTGCAGGAGAAGGGGTGGAGCTACGTGCGGCCCTGAAGGGGGACGCGACAGGAGGATCGTGATGGTGCGCAGACTGCTGCTCGCGCTGATATTGCCGCTGCTCGTCGTGTCACTGCGCACGCCTCCGGCTGCCGCTCAGGATGCCGGCACCGCGCAGCGGTCCCGGGGCGTGGCCGCGCACGTAGCCCGCCCGGCGCAGGCGAGCCGGCCGCGAAGCGGAGAGCAGGAGATGAGAGACCGCGTCAATGCAGGCACGGTCGGGCTCGCCGCCGGTCTGCTGGAAGGCGCGCCGCTCCGTTTCGCCACCGAAATCTCGCGCGTCGTCAACGAGGGCGGGAAGGTGCACGTGCTTCCGGTCGTCACGCGCGGGCCGACCGAGAACGTCAACGACCTGCTCTATCTCAAGGGAATCGACATCGCGATCATCAACAGCGACTCGCTCGACGAATACCGCGCGCAGGTCCCCGAGGTCGGAAAG
Organism: Bradyrhizobium sp. UFLA05-153; assembly: GCF_054185185.1. Taxonomy (NCBI): domain Bacteria; kingdom Pseudomonadati; phylum Pseudomonadota; class Alphaproteobacteria; order Hyphomicrobiales; family Nitrobacteraceae; genus Bradyrhizobium; species Bradyrhizobium sp. UFLA05-153. Next base: position 17,352 of record NZ_JBBIAM010000037.1, on the reverse strand, counting down.
CGTATCGTGCACGTGATGAACCTGTTTCCGTCCGAGCTGCACGTTTTCGTGCGCCCCGAGATCAACTCGCTCGCCGAGCTCGCCGGCAAGAAGGTGAACTTCAACACGCAAGGCACCGCCGCCGCCTATTCCGGTCCGCTCATCTTCAGCCGTCTCGGCATCGAGGTGGAGAAGACCTTCCTGCCCCATCCGGTCGCGCTGGAACAGATGCTGCGGGGCGAGATGGCTGGCGTCGTGTTCGTCACCTCCAAGCCGGTGGATGCTTTCGTGAAGCGCAAATGGGGCGAAGGCTTCAAGTTCCTGCCGGTGCCGTACGGCCCGAAACTCTCCGACTACTACGTCCAGGCCCGGCTGACCCCGGCGGACTATCCCGCGCTGGTGCCTGCGGGCAAGGACGTCGAAACCATCGCGGTACCGACGGTCCTCGTTGCCTATAACTGGAATCCGGGCACTCCACGCTACGACAGCGTCACAGCCTTCGTGAACGAGCTGTTCGGCAAGCTCGACCAGTTGCGCGCGTCGGGCTTCGACCCGAAGTGGAAGGATGCCGATCCCGCCGCCACCGTCCCCGGTCTGCAACGCCTAAAGGCGGCGGAGAGCTGGAAAGATGGCCAAGTGGCGAACCGGTCGGGGGCGCCGTGAGACGGGCGGCGGTGGTCCTCGTCGCGAGCCTGGCGCTCGCGGAAGCTCGCGCTCAACCAGCATCCGACTCCACCAGGAACCTGGAGGACTGCTTCGCCCTGACGCGCGCGGCCGAAGCCGCTTGCGACCAGCCAGGTGGCAGCACCACCATGCGTCTCGAATGCCGGCTGAAGGCGCACAGCGCCGAGAAGGCGTGTGTCGACCACCTGATCGCGCATCTGGGCAAAGGCAAGCCACAGAATGATGAGCCCGCAGAACTCTCTACCCAGACGCTGCGGGAGCGATCCCGGCCGGCGCCGGAAAAAACACCGCCCCGGCGCGACAATGCGACCACAGAAGCGCAAGCCGGAAAGGGCTGGGTGATGGGCGAGACCACCTCTCCGGTCGACTTCTCGCCGCTTCTCGTCGCCAAGCTGTACGCGCTTCCTCCCGTCGCGGCCAATGCCCCCGAGATTCTCCTCCTGCGCTGCCGCAAGCAGCGGACCGAGATGTCCCTCAGTGTCAACGGTGCGTGGCGGGCATCGCGCGATGGTGTCGTCGAGGTCACGATCTCCGTCGACGAACCGACGACGGCGCGACTGCGCTGGCCACTCTCAACCGACGGCCGCACGGCTTCCATGCCGGAGGACGCAACCGAAGCGGTACGCACGCTCCGCGGAGGACGAACGTCGATCTCCGTGACCGACGGCGCGGGCCACAACACCAGCTCGATCTTTGATCTCGCCGGCATCGATGCCGTCCGCTCAAGGCTCGCAAGCACCTGCCACTGGCCGAATGCAGCGGCTCAATCAGGCGCGCGATGACGGCTCGTTGACAGTGCTCCTTGGGCGAATTCGTGCTCTCGCCTAGTGGATGATCTGGTTGAGAAAGCCCTTCGCCCGCTCCGTGCGAGGCGAGCTGAAGAAACTCGCAGGCTCCCCCTCCTCGACGATGCTGCCCTGGTCCATGAACACGACGCGGTCGGCGACCTCGCGCGCAAAGCCCATTTCGTGGGTCACGCACACCATGGTCATGCCTTCGCCTGCGAGCTGCACCATCGTGTCCAGCACCTCCTTGACCATCTCGGGATCGAGCGCGGAGGTCGGCTCGTCGAACAGCATAATCTTCGGCTGCATGCACAGCGCGCGGGCGATGGCGACGCGCTGCTGCTGGCCGCCCGAGAGCTGCGCGGGATATTTGTCCGCCTGACCGTGAATGCGAACCTTCCTGAGCAAGCCCATCGCACGCTCGTGCGCTTCGGGACGCGAGAGTCCTCGCACCTTCATCGGCGCCAGCATGCAGTTCTCGACGACCGAGAGGTGCGGGAACAGATTAAAGCTCTGGAACACCATGCCGACCTCGCAGCGAACGCTGTTGATGTCGGCCATGCGGTTCACCAGCTCCACGCCGTCGACCACGATCCGGCCGCCGTCATGCTTCTCGATGTGGTTGATGCAGCGGATCAGGGTCGACTTGCCGGAGCCGGAGGGGCCGCACAGAACGATCTTCTCGCCCTTCGCGACCGTGAGATGGACATCATTCAGCGCGGTAAAGCCGCCGAACCGCTTCACCAGATTCTCCACGACGACGATCGCAGAAGAATGATTGCTCGGGTTCACCGCGCCTTCCTGTCGCATCTTCGTGTTCCTCTCAGTTTTCAAAGCCGCTTCGCTACCGGTGCGCGCCGCCGAGCGCGTATCGCCGCCGGAGCGATGCGACACACTGCGACGCTGCCGAACTGATGGCGAGATAGACGACCGCCACCACGAGATACATCTCGACGAGCCGGCCGTTGAGCTGCGCGAGCTTCGAGGCCGCGCCGAGGAGATCGGTCAGCGAGAGCACGTAAACCAGCGAAGTGTCCTGGAACAGGATGATGGTCTGGCTCAGGATGATCGGGCTCGCGACCCGGATCACCTGCGGCAGGATCACGCATCGATAGGTATCGAAGGTGGAAAGCGCGAGCGCCTGGCAGGCTTCAAACTGGCCCTTGTTCACCGCGCGCAATCCGACGCGGATAATCTCGGAATAATAGGCCGCCTCGAACAGGCCGAAAGTGATGAAGGCCGTCCAGGTGGCGCCGATCGGGACTGGACGGCCGTTGCCTGAGAGGTGCCCAAGCACGATCGGCACCAGGAAGAAGAACCAGAACAGCACGAGGATCAACGGAATCGAGCGGACCAATGCGATATAGCTGCGCACGATCTGGCTGACGACGGGGACCTCGAAATGCTGCACGAGGGCGAAGCAGGTCCCCAGCATCATGCCGATGACGAAGGCTGCAGCAGTCAGCGCGAGGGAGAACAGCAGTCCCGACCACAGATAGGGCCAGGCCTGAAGGAGGATCGAGAAATCGAGGCTGTTCATTTCACGACCTCCATTCCGTGGGGCAAGGCGGTGCCAGACTGCACGTCGTCCGCCAAGATCGGCTCGACCGCATCCTTCGCGGGCGTGGAGCCCGGGATACGCACGGCCTTGTCGATGAGCATCATCGATTGATAGGCGATGAGCGCGAGCACGAGATAGATCAGCGTCGCCGCACCGAAGGCGGTGAAGGTCTGGAATGTCGCTTCGCTGAACTGCCGCGCCTGCGCGGTCAACTCCATCAGGCCGATCGTGAGCGCCACGGACGTATTCTTGTAGATGCCCATGACCTCGCTGGTCAGGCTCGGCACGATAAGCCGCAGCGCCTGCGGGACGATGACGTGGCGATAGGTCAGGAGGGGAGAGAGCCCCAGCGCGTTGGCCGCCTCGGTCTGGCCCTTCGGCAAGGCCTCGATGCCCGCGCGCACCTGCTCGGCAATGCGCGCGGCGGTGTAGAGACCGAGGCACACCAGCGCCGGGAAGAACGATCCCCAGGGCGGCGGGATCTGCTTGATGGCGTCGCCGAGGCGGCTGGGGAGGATCTCCGGCAACACGAAGTACCAGAGAAACATCTGCACCAGCACCGGGATATTCCGGAATATCTCGACATAGAGCCGTGCGAGCGCCGTCACGAGCCGGTTCTGCACGGTACGGCCGATCCCGACGATGACGCCGACGGCGAAGGCGATCCACCAGCCGAAGAAGGCCAGCGCCAATGTCCAGCCGAGACCGGCGAGAAGCCAGTCGATATAGCGCTGGCCATCCGCCGTCTGTTCAAAAAGCACTCCGAACATCGCAAACCTCAGAGTTAACGGTGCGAGCGAAGGCGGTCTTGGTCGAGTCCCGCGGCGTTTCCGGTCAGTCGACCGCGTCGCTGGGCCTCGCGATCCGCTCCATCAGCGTATCAGTGAGCGGAAAAGCGAGGTTCTCACCCTTGGGCGGGATCGGCCTGGTGAACCATTTCGTGTAGGTCTTCTCGAACTGGCCCGACGCCATCTGTTTTGACAGAACGTCGTCGACGAGTGCCTTGAAGCCGGCATCGCCTTTCGCGAACATCAGCCCATAGTAGATTCTCGCATAGCCTTCGGGAAGGAAGATCAGCGCGTCCGGCTTAGGCGCTGCGGCCTTGAGGCCTGCGAGAAGGATGTCGTCTTCCATGAAGGCTGCGGCACGTCCCGTATTCAACATCAGGAATGATTCCGCGTGATCCTTGGCCTGGACGATGTTGAGGCCGAGCTGCTCTTTGGCGTTTACGCCTTGCGCGAAGCCGATCGCGTTGGAGCCCTGCGTGACGACGATCGTCTTGCCCTTGAGATCGCCGGCGGTCTTCAGGCCGCTGTCCGCCTTGACCAGCCAGCGTGGCTGACTGACGAAAGTCGTCACCGAGAATGACACCTGCTCCTGCCGCTTCTTGTCGTTCGCCGTACTGCCGCATTCGATATCGACGGTGCCGCTCTGAATCAGCGGAATCCGGTTGGACGAGTTCACCGGCGTGTAGTTGACGGTGAGATTGGGCAGGTTGAGTTCCGTCTTGATGCGCTCGACGATGGCGGCGCAGAGATCCTGCGAGAAGCCGATCGGCTTTTGATCGGGACCGAGGTAAGAGAACGGGATCGAGGTCTCGCGGTAGCCGATCGTGATCGCGCCGCCGGACTTGATCTTGGACAGCGTCGGGCTGTCAGCGGCGGCCGACGGCTCGACCATTGCGATGACGGCCACAAGGCCCGACAGGGCCCCCAGCATCCGTGCAAAATTCCTCATGTCCTGCACCCTCCTCTCATATCTCTGGCCCTGGCGGCCTTCTAGGCAGCCTTGGATGATGTCTTCACGCCGCGCCGGCGGATGAGCTCGATCAAGCGATCGACATCCGCTGATTTGTTGAACATGCCGAACGACACGCGAATGCCGTCCCGTTCCGGCGACACACGCACGCCGTTCTCTTCGAAGTAGCCAAGCCATTCGGCCGCAGGCAGCGCGACGACGTAGATGTGCGGCGCACGGTGCTTCCGGTCGCGCGGACCGACGAGCCGGATATCGAGCGCATCGAGCTCTGCGATGAGATGATCGCCGAGATCGAAGCAGTGGTTCTGGATGTTCCCGACGCCGATCTGCGCGATCAGGTCGAGCGAGGCGCCAAGCGCGTGGATCGCCGGAAGGTTGAAGTTGCCGAGTTCGAAGCGACGGGCGCTCGGAGCCGGCGCGAGCCTATCAGGGCGGGCGATGAGATCGGCCGGGATCTCCGCAAGGCTTGCGGCAGCGAGATAAGCGGGCTCGAGCTCCGCTTGCGCACTGTCCCAATAAAGGAGCCCAAGCCCCTGGGGAACGAGCAGGCCCTTGTGACTGCCCGACCCGATGAAGCTCGCGCGGATGGCCTTTGCATCGATCGGCACCACGCCGATCGCCTGCATCACGTCGACGATGAAATGGAGCCCCTTTTCCGCGCACAGCGCGCCGACGCTGTCGACATCGAAGCGGTGGCCGGCGTGAAAGGTCACATGGGACATCGAGATCGCGCGGGTGTTCGCATCGATGTGGGAACGAAAGCTCGCCGCATCGACGACATCGGTCATCGGTACGAACCGTACCTCGACGCCCTGCCGTTGCAGGTTGAGGAAGGCGTATGCGTTGTTCGGGTGATCGCCGTGAACCATCAGGACATTGTCACCCGCCCGCAGCCGCAGGGCGTTCGCGGCAATATTCATGCTTTCCGAGGTGTTCTTGGTGAAGGCGATCTCGTCGGCGGACACGCCGAGGAAGCGCGCGACCTTCGCACGCGTCTGCTCGACGCGGTCGAGCCACACGCTCTTTGGGCCGGCCGTCTCGAGGCTCTCGCGGAGAAAGAGGTCGATTGCCGCCTTCACGGGGCGCGCGAGTGGCGCCTGAAATCCGGAGTCGAGATAGGTCATCCGCTCGGCAGCCGGGAATTCCTTCCGCACGGCATCGACGTCGTAATGACCTGACATCCCACTCTCCTGTTCGGCGCGTTGCCTGTCGGGCCCGGTTTGCGTTGCACAAATCCTGTTCACCGACTGGCGGAGCCAACGATATGAGCAGCAAGGGAAAACCGTCCAATATATTTTTCATATTTCAGTAGTTTTAGTTCCGAAAACTGATAATTTATTGCCGCGACTTGAGGAGACGCGAATGGCGGAGCCAGCCAAGACCGAAGGACCACTTGATCGCGCCTTTGCGATCGTCGGGCACATCGCCAGTCAAACCAAAGCCGTATCGGTCGCCGAGATCGCCCAGGCGCTTGGCCTTCCGCTTCCGACCGCCCATCGGTTGATCGGAAACCTTGAGGAACGCGGCCTGGTTCAGAAGGCGCTCGGGACCAAGCGCTACGTCGTGGGCAATCAGCTCGTCACCCTGGCCGCCAAGGTCATTGGCGCAGCATTCCGCACCGCGCGCCGGCATGCCGTGCTGCGCGCGGTCGCCGGGGAAATCGGCGAGCAATGCGAGATCGGCGTCGTGCGCGACAACATGGTGGCTTATGTCGACAGCGTCCGCGTCTCGCAACCACAGGGACTCCAATTCAATCCGGGCGAAGCGGCGCCGCTGCACTGCACGTCGACAGGCAAGATCTATATGAGCCGCCTGTCGGAGAAAGCGCGCGAGAAGCTGTGCCGCGCGCTCACGCTGACGAAATTTACGGACACGACGATCGCAGACTACGACACCCTGCTGGGTGTGCTCGCGGAGACGCGCGCACGCGGCTGGGCCAAAACCAACGAGGAGTACGTCAAGGGCGTGGTTGGATGCGCCGTCCCCATCCTGTCGCCCGACCGTGAGCTGATCGCGTGCCTGGGCGTCTCCGTCCCGGCGGCCCGCGTGAGCTTCGCCGAACTCGACCGTTTCATCGCCCCGCTTCAGAAGGCCGCCGCGCTCCTGTCGGAAACGATCCTGCAGGACGATGATGATGGTGGATGAGAGCGAGGGCCACGGCCAATCTACTTCGCAATCCGCTCCACCACGTCCCGCACCAGGCCGACCAACAGCTCGAGCTTGTATCCGGTCATCGGCAGCGGCCTTGCCCCTGATGTCGCGAGCTGCGCTGCTTGTGCGATAACTTCCGCGTTTGCCGGCTTTCCCTCCAATGCGACCTGGCACGCCGTCAGCCGCAGCGGCACCGGGGCGACCCCGCCAGCGGCAATGCGGACATGCTGGAAGATGCCGCCGGATACCACTGCGCGCGCGCAGACTTCGACCAGCGGCCATTCCGCATAGCTGCGGCTGATGGCACGCTGGTAGCAGGCGCGCTCGGAGGCGAGCGGCGCGGGAAGTGAGATGGCCTCGATCTTTTCGCCCGGCTCGAGCGCATGGTCCGCGGCGCCGTTGGTACCGTCGCCAACGAAATCAGGCAACGACAATCGGCTGCGCCGGTCTGTCGTGATCGTCGCGTCATAGACGAGCAGCGCCATCGCCATGGTCGACGGATGTGGGGCCACGCAAGGTCCGAGGTCGAATGCGGCGTGATAAAGATGATTGCCCGATCGCGCCGGGCAATCGGAGCCGCCCTTCTTGAGACAGCCGATCTGCGGATTGCGGAAATACCAACAGCGCGAACGCTGAGCGAGGTTGCCGCCGAGCGTTGCCAGATGCCGGATCTGCGGCGTGGCGAGGCCTTGCGCGGCAGCGGCGATGCCTGGATAGGCATCCTGGATACGTACATCGGACGCAATCGCCGCGATCGTGGTGAATGCGCCGATGCGGGCCGAGCCGTCCGCAGCCCAGTCGATCCCGATCGTGCCTGACGTCACGGGGAGATCGACGATCGGCCCACGCGACACGCCGCTGCGGCGGCGCTCGGACAGATCCGTGCCGGCGGCGCGGAATTCGGGTGCGCTGCCCGCCGATATTGCTGACGAGGCGTTCATGCCGCAGTCCTCCCCTTCAAGGCGGCGACGATGCGGTCGGGCCGGATCGGAATTTCGGCGAGGCGAACGCCGATCGCATTAAAAATCGCGTTCGCGACGGCAGGCGATGTCGGCACCGTCGCCACCTCACCGAGGCCGACGCTGTTGCCGAGTACATGATCGAAACCAGCCTCGTCAAAATGCACGTCGATCTCGGGCGTATCCGCGATGCCGGGGATGCGATAATCCTCCATGCCGGCGGTCAGGACGTCGCCGCTGAGCGGATCGACCTCGCGGGCCTCGTAGAGCGCGTAGCCGAGCCCCTGGATCACCGCACCGCAGGCCTGGCTGTGCGCGAGCGGAGGCGCCGCGATCTTCCCGACCGCTATTCCCGTGTGCACCTTGAGCACGCGCACGTGGCCGAGCCAGGCATCAACCTCGACTTCAATCACCTGCACCGAGCTCGGCACGCCCGCGCCGATGACGATGTTGGAGTTGCGCCGCATCATCCAGCCGAACACGACGCCGAGAAGCCCGAGGTCCTTCAGCGGCGAGCGGATGCCGGGCGCCGTGTTCTTCCCATCCTCGCCACGCGTCTCCGAGATAGCGATATCTGCCGAGCGCGCGATCAGCTCGCGCCATGGCGCATTCGAGCCCGGCGCGGGCTTGCGCGTGGCTTGCTCGAGGAGCGCGGCTTTCAGCTTCTGGATCGCCGTCAGCGTCGGCGGCAGCACCGAGGCGGTGACGCGGCTGCCACCGGAGCCGGGGCCTTCGGGGAGCGACGAGTCGCCGATGCGCACCTCGACCTCATCAGCCTCGAGATCGAATTCGCGAGCGACCGTATCAGCCAGAACGCTGCGGGTACCGGTCCCGATATCCTGTGTCGCTGTCGATGCAACGATGCGGCCGCCCTTGACCGCGACCTCGACCTTGACCTTGGGCTGCCAGAGATAGAGCCAGTAACCGGTCGCCACACCAACACCGCGGCGATAGCGACCGCTCCCGGCCGACGTCCGATTGCGCCAGGTGTCGAGGCTCAAGGCCCAGTCATAGAGCCTTTGCCTATTGGGATCCGGGTCCCAGCGCTTGCGCAAGGCAATCGGATCGACGGCGAGCCGCAGCGCGGCCTCGTCGACCGCCTGCTCTACTGCAAATGCCATCGGCGGACCGCCGGGGCCGCGGAACGCCGCGCCCGGCGGCAGATTGCTGATGACGTCGAAATCCCTGAGGTCCTTGGCTTCGGCCGGATACATCAGCCGCGCCAGACCCGCGATCGTCGAGTTGGTCGCGGCGCCCGTATCGGCGTGCGCCGTGACGGAGAGCGCCTTCAACTCACCCCGATCAGAGGGCAACAGCGCGACCTTCACCTCCGCGGCCGGACGATAGCCGGCAACCGACAATTCTTCATGACGGTCATAGACAACTCTTACCGGCGCATTCGCCGCGCGTGCGAGTTCGACCGCGGCAATCGTCTCGGCGCCGATGCTCGCCTTCGAGCCGAAACCGCCGCCGACATGATCGGCGATCACGCGGACGCGCGCAGGATCGAGCTTGAAGCGCTTGGCGATCTGCTCCTTCAGATGGACCACCCACTGCGACGAGGCGTGCACCGTCAACTCCTCGCCATCGAAACGCGCCACCGCGGCATGCGGCTCGAGACAGGCATGCTGCTGCGTGCCGGTACGGAATGTTCCCTCGACGAGAAGACTGTTGCTCGCCTGCCGCGCCTCGTCCACCCAGTTGCGCGCCCTTTTGGCACGCCTGGCAAACACCGAGGTCGGCCCGCGAACGTTCCGCTTCCATGGCGCGGGCCCGCCGGCCGCTTCCGAAACATTGCCCGCTCTCTTGCGGCTCGCCCGGTCGAACACCACGGGCGCATCATCTTTCCGCGCCGCATCGAGCCCGATCACCGCGGGTAGCGGTTCGCTGGTCGGCTTGATCGCGGCGAGCGCCGCGAGCGCTGTCTTGCGGTCCTTCGCTGCGACCGCCGCGATTGGCTCGCCGACATAGCGCACGATGCGATCGTCGGAAAGCAGCGACACAGCGGTGACGCCGTCAAGCGCACGCGCGGGGGCCAGGTCGAGCACCGTGATGCGCGCATGCGCGTCACGCGAACGCAGAATCACGCCCTCGAGCTGACCGTCATGCCTGATATCTACGGTATACCTTGCCGCGCCCGTCACCTTGTCGCGCGCCTCGATGCGTGGACTTGCGAAATGACCGCCGTCGAAGCGGCCGGCACAGGCATCCGCCACGGCGCGAAAGATCGCATCATAGGCGCCGCAACGGCAGAGATGGCCTGACAGCGCCGCACCGATCTCCTCGCGCGAGGGCACGGCCGTCCCCTTCGCCGCGCGCCAGCGATCGCAGAACGCAGCCGCCTCCAAGATGAAGCCGGGCGTGCAGAAACCGCATTGCAAGGCGTCATGCGCCATGAACGCCTTCTGCACCGGGTGCAGCTCCTGTGCGCCAATGCCTTCCACCGTCGTCACGGATTTTCCAGCGGCGGCACGCGCCGGCATCAGGCAACTCGCGATCGGGACGCCGTCGACGAGCACCGTGCAGGCGCCGCAGACGCCGCCACCGCAGACGAGCTTGGTGCCGGTGAGACCGAGCTGATCGCGCACGACATCGATGAGCAGCGCATCGGGATCCTCAGGCAGAGGCTCGACGCGGCCGTTGATGATCATCGTATTCATGGACGTGCTCCGGCTTTGCTGCGTGAGGATCGTTCTCTGGTCCCGGCCTTGCTCGCGGGCGGCTCCTGCGACTTCGGCACAGCGCCGGCGCAGAGCGTCCGCACCATCATCGCCATGTCCTTCAGGAAGGCCTCTGCCGGCTGCATCGCCGGATGCTGCGACTTCGATCCGTGTACGGCCATCTCGACGAGCCGCGCGAACTCGGCCGCCGACAGGCCCTGCGGCAGCGCAAGCTTCTGCTTGCGCGCAACCCGCGCGATCGTGGCGACCAGTCGCTCGGCATAAAGCGCTGCGTATTTCTGATAGAGGTCACGTCCATGCACGAGGTGCTCGGAATACAGCTCCTCGATATGCGGCGAGCCGTCGAAGGATCCGATCATGGCCCGCATCCGCGCCGTCATGCCGGCGACGAGAATGTCGGCGAAGCTGCGGCCCGCCTTCTCCGCCCCGCTGATTGCCGTCTCCTCGGCCGCAATGGCCGTCTCGTGCACGCGCTCGATGACGGCGCGGAACAGCGCTTCCTTGGATTCAAAATGATGATAGAGCGCCTGCCGCGTCAGGCCGGCGGCCTCGGCCACCTGCTCGATCGAGGAGCGGCGAAAGCCGTGGCGGCGAAACACCAGCATGGTCGCGTCGAGAATGCGCGTCTTCGGTCCCATTTGTCGATTTTGACAAAATATGAAGAACTGTCAAATCGCGATTTGGTGAGCCCGGCGTCGCACCATTGCGATCGGGCAAGCTGCAGGCACAGCCTTCCTCGCGCTTTCCGCGACTTGCGGTTCGCCAGGCGCGTATCACAGCCGCAGGATCTTGCCCGGGTTCATGATGTTCCTCGGATCGAGCGCCCGCTTGATCGTGCGCATGACGTCGAGCTCGATCTTCGAGCGGTAATGCGCGAGTTCGTCGATCTTCTCGATGCCGATGCCGTGCTCCGCCGAGATCGAGCCGGCCATGGAGGCGATGATGTCGTTCACGCTCCGGGTGATCGCGGCGGAATATTGTGTGAGCGTCTCGCGATCCATGCCCTTCGGCCCCATGAAGGAGAAATGCAAATTTCCGTCCCCGATATGGCCGAGCGGATAGGGGCGGATCGTCGGAAGGATGTCGAGGACGGCCTTGAGACCCTTGTCAATGAGTTCAGGAATTCTGGAGATCGCGACCGACACGTCGTAGCTGAGACCAAGTCCTTCGGCACGCGCGGCCTCGGCCACGCTTTCGCGAATGCGCCACATGTTGCGCGACTGCGCCTCTGTTTGGGCGATCACCGCATCGAGCAGGCGGCCCGCCTCCAACTGATCGGCCAAGAACTGCTCCATCTTCTCCGACATGCCCGCGCTGCCGTCCAGCCGCGGCCGGGATGACGACCATTCGAGCAGGAGATACCATGCCGTGTCCGCCTTGAGCGGATCCTGCGTGCCCGGGATGTGGCGCAGCACCATGTCGGTGCATGCGCGGCTCATGAGCTCGCAGGAGCCGACATTGTCGTCGGAGGCGACGTATGCTTCCGAGAGGATCTCGATGGCGGCCTGTGGATCGCGGATCGCCAGCCATGCCGTGCATACGTCCTTCGGGGCCGGCCACACCTTCAGCACCGCCTTGGTGATGATGCCGAGCGTGCCTTCGGCGCCCATGAAAAGATGCTTGAGGTCGTAGCCGGTATTGTCCTTCTTGAGCGCGCGCAGCCCGTCCCAAACGCCGCCGTTCGGCAACACGACCTCGAGGCCCAGAACCAGGTTGCGAGCATTGCCATAGCGCAGCACCTGCACGCCGCCTGCATTGGTGGAGAGATTACCCCCGATCATGCATGAGCCCTGCGACCCGAGGCTGAGCGGAAAGAAGCGGTCGTGGCGCGCCGCCGACTCCTGGATCGTCTCGAGGATGCAGCCCGCCTCCACGGTCATGGAATAACCGACCGGATCGACGTTCAGCACATGATTCATCCGGCCGAGCGACAGCAGGATGCCGCGGTGGGTTGGCCACGGCGTGGCCCCGCCCATCAAGCCGGTGTTGCCGCCCTGCGGCACGATGGCAATGCCGTTGTCGTGGCAGAGCTTCACGACCTCGGAGACCTCGGCCGTATTGGCCGGACGCACGACCGCGGCGGCCTGCCCGACCAGCGCCCCCCGCCACTCGGTCACGAAGGGCTGCTTGTCGTGCTCGTCGAGGATCAGGCCCTTGTCACCCACGATCTTCCGCAAGGCGTCGAGGATGGGCGCCGTCACGGGCGCGCCAGGAACGGACGGATCGGTGGGAAGGACTGCAACCGGCATATGTTCCTCTCTTAACGGCTCGGCTTGTACGCCCGCCTTCGTTCTTGTTGTCGGTCGTTTTCGACCTTGGGTGCTGACCCTAGCATGGAGCCTTCGCTTGCAGGAACGTGCTGACCTCCGACGTTTGTGCAGATCAGGTTCGAGCTTCGAACACGAGCGGGCTTTCGCTCACGATCCCCATACCCTACTGTGATACGATCAGCCCCTAGGTCAGAGATCATGAGCCGCTTCTGGAATCCCGTCGTCCACACCTTGTCACCCTACGTACCGGGCGAGCAGCCGAAGCAGGACGGCGTCGTCAAGCTCAACACCAACGAGAATCCCTATCCGCCCTCGCCGCGCGTGCTCGCGGCGGTCGCATCGGCCGCGGAGCGGCTCCGCCTCTATCCCGATCCACGCGCATCGCAGCTGCGCGAGGCGATCGCCGCCCACTACAAGGTCGCGCCCGAAGAGGTGTTCGTCGGCAATGGCTCGGACGAGGTGTTGGCCCATACCTTCCAGGCGCTTTTAAAGCACGACGCACCGCTTCTGTTTCCCGACGTCACCTACAGCTTCTACCCCGTCTACTGCGGCCTCTATGGGGTCGCTCACGAGGAGGTGCCGCTCGATGCCGCAATGCGGGTGCACATTGCCGACTACCGGCGGCCATGCAGCGCGATCCTTCTCTGCAATCCGAACGCACCGACCGGCATCGCGCTTCCGCGCGATACGATCGCGGCGCTGCTCACCGAGCATCCGGATCAACTCGTGGTGATCGACGAGGCCTATGTCGATTTCGGCGCCGAGAGCGCCGTGCCGCTTGTCGCACGCCACGACAATCTGCTTGTCATCCAGACCTTCTCGAAATCGCGGGCGCTCGCCGGCCTACGGGTCGGCTTTGCGATCGGGCAGCGGCCGCTGATCGAGGCGCTTGAGCGGGTGAAGGACAGTTTCAACTCCTACCCCATCGATTGCCTCGCCCTCGCCGGCGCCACTGCCGCCATCGCGGACGACGCGTGGTTTGAGCAGACGCGTGCGCGCATCATGGCGAACCGCGAAACGCTGACGCGGGACCTCTCTGGGCTCGGCTTCGAGGTGCTGCCATCGCAGGCCAACTTCGTCTTCGCGCATCATCGGAGCCAAGGCGGCGCCGATCTCGCCGCTGCGCTCCGGCAACGCGGCGTCCTGGTCCGGCATTTCAAAAAGCCGCGCATCGAGAACTTCCTGCGCATCACGGTCGGCACGGAGGAGCAGTGCGGCCGGCTGATTGACGTGCTGCGCGGCTTGATCTGATCGCGCGCTGGTTCGGGCCCCCTCACGCTGCGGCGCGAACGGCCCGCCAGAGCGCGAGCACCTCCTCGCGCGCGATGTTGCGGGTGATGAAGACGATGCGCGAGCGGCGGTCGGCATCGGGCCATTTGGCGAGCGCCACCGGCGGATGGAAGACGTGGTGCACGCCGTGGACTGCGACCGGCGTCGGCTCGCCGCGGAGGTTGAGAATCCCCTTGACGCGCAGGAGATCCTCGCCGCGCCCGGAGCGCAGATGCGCAAGCCAGCTCGAGACGGCCATCCAGTCGAGTGGCTCGTCGAAAGCGAGCATGAAGCTGCCGATCGATGCATCGTGATGGTGATGGTGATGGTGATGGCCATGATCGTGGTCGTGACGGAGGTGCGCGTGCTTCGCCTTGCGAGGCGTCACAAAGGCCTGCTCATTGAGCCAGCGCGCGACGTCGACCGTCTTCTTCTCGGGATCAATGAGGCCGGCGCCAAACAGCCGCGCCGGATCGATCTTACCATGCGCCACGCGTTCGATTCCGGCACCGGGGTTGAGCCGGCGCAGGCGCGCTTCCAACGCTGTGGTGTCGCCGGCCAGATCAGACTTGGTGATCAGCAGCCGGTCGGCAAGCGCGACCTGTTTCACCGCCTCGTACTGGCGGTCGAGTTGCAGCTCGGCGTTGACGGCATCCACCGTGGTCACGACGGCATCGAGCCGCAGGAAATGCGAGATCAGCGGATTGTTCAGGAGTAGCTGCACGATCGGCGCGGGATCGGCAAGACCCGTGGTCTCGATGAGGATACGGTGGAACGGCGGCACCTCGCTGCGGTCGCGCCGTGCAAGGAGCCCGCGCAGCGTCTCCTCGAGGTCGCTGCGGACGGTGCAGCAGATGCAGCCGCTCGCGAGCACGGCCACCTCGCCATCGACACGCTCGACGAGAAGATGGTCCAGGCTGACTTCACCGTATTCGTTGATGATGACCGCGCTGTCCTTCATGTCGCCGTGGCGCAGCAAGTGATTGAGCAGCGTCGTCTTGCCGCTGCCGAGAAAGCCGGTGATCAACGACACCGGTAGCCGCTCGGCGGATTTGTCGCTCTCGAACAGGCTCATCAGCGTCCCTCACCTTTTGGCCGTCTTATTTTTGTCGCTGGACAACAACCTAACGTAGGAGGAGCATGCCGAAAACAATTTAGAGCCCGGCTTCTCTGGGCCACAACCTGGGAGAGTAAAATGCCTAATGAAATCAAGGGCGAAGAACAGCAAGGCGGAATGAGCACGACCGATCGTCGGACCTTGCTCCGCACGGCAGGCCTCGCCGGCGCCGCAGGGGCAGCGCTCGCGGGCACGATGCATGGCAAGTTCTCGCTCGCGCCGGTTAGCGAAGCCCAGGCGCAGACTCCCATCTCCATGCCCAAGGGAACAGACAAGCCATGGTGGCCCTCGAAATGGGGCCCGGAAGACGAGGCTGGCGCTTCCAACCACATCACACCGGAAAAAGTTCTCGACGCGGCGAAATGGATCAAGGACGGCAAGATCTACAAGATCGGCCGCGTCTACGAAGGCGGCATGCCGCTGTTCGGTCCGCGCGCCTTCACGCTGCGCATCCCCGGCGGGCCGACCGGTGGTCCGTTCGGCGACAACAAGCTCGTCTATCACGACGAGTTTCTCTCCACCGAGATCGGCCAGACCGGCACGCAGTTCGACGGCCTCGGCCACATCGGCATCCAGCTCGGCAAGGACGGCGACAAGAGCGAGATGCGGTTCTACAACGGTCACACCGCGGCGGAGATCAGCGACGCTTACGGCCTGAAGAGGCTCGGCGTCGAGAAGCTCAAGCCGCTGTTCACCCGTGCCCATCTGATCGACATGGTCGCGCTCAAGGGCGGGATGATGGATGCCGGCCAGGAGATCACCTCGGCCGACATCAAGGCGGCGCTGGCCAAGCAGAACATGTCGGAGAGCGACATCAAGCCGGGCGATGCGATCATGTTCCACACCGGGTGGGGTTCGCTCTGGATGAAGAACAATGATCGCTTCAACAGCGGCGAGCCGGGCATCGGGCTGGACGCTGCGCGATGGGTGATCGAAAAGGACCTCGCGCTCACCGCGGCCGACACCTGGGCGGTCGAAGTGGTGCCCAATCCCGACAAGTCGCTCGCCTTCGTGGTGCATGCCGAGCTGCAAACCAAGCACGGCATCCACAACCACGAGAACCTGATCTTCGACGAACTGATCGCCGACAAGAAGTACCAGTTCGTCTATTGCTTCGCCCCGGCGCCCATCAAGGGCGCCACGGGCAGCAATGGTTGCCCGATCGCGATCACGTGATGATGGCGCACCGGCGCGCGGGCGGAAGCACCGCCCGCGTGCGCTCTGGCTCCTGCCATCAGCCGCTACGGATCAGCGTGCCCGAGAGCGGATTCCACACGGTATTGCCGCTACGGTCCGTTGCCTTCATAGCGACATACAGACGATGATGTTCGACGCGAGACGTGGATACGCCCGAATGCTGGCGCCGTGACGCGAAAGGAATTGTCTGCTTCAACTTAAAAAAGTGAGGAACGAAGGAACTCCAGCCGTCCGCACTGACAGCGTTCACGCTGCCACGATATCTTCCGGTCGCATCTGATTCGCATTGGCGGTTTGTTGTGGCTGCGCCAGCTCATTCGAGCTGGCCGTGCATTCCCTGAAATGCTCCTGCAGAGCAGCGTCTGCGGCATGCTCCCAGTATTCCGCCTCAGCGAGCAGCTTCCAGCTTCCGTCAGGACGATATGCAGCGCTCTGTCGGCAGAGCGAGGCCATTGCACGCAGGCGGCGCACGGTTTCCATTCCCTTCCTCCCCTTTCTTGCCGGTCTACTTTCTTGACGTGTTTTCCCACAGCTTAATTTCTATTTCTGCATCTGTGCCATCATGATTATGATTCAGAACTATTTTTTCGCTCCTCGATTAACCCGTCAGGCGAATGGACGCCGCGCTTGTTGCGATCCAGTTTCGGTTCCCCTTCACATCGATTTCGAACGCTGCTCTCGCCGTCTCTGTCTCCGTGTTAATACGACCTCCGATCGGGGCCATCATGAACCGACGCCGGCTTTTTCTCGGATTTGTCCTTGCCGCTGCGCTCGCGGCGGTTACCCCGGCTACTGCGTCGCCCGATGGCAAGCGGGTTGCGCTAGTGATCGGAAACGGCGCCTACAAGAGCGTGCCGGCGCTGCCCAACCCACCCAACGATGCCGGCGACGTCGCAGCCGCGCTCAGGCGTCTCGGCTTCACGGCTGTCTCTTATACACAT